>JALULO010000276.1 GCA_027056215.1 Campylobacterales bacterium
GAAACGTATGTTGATGTTGTCAATTCGATCGATATTTGGTTACATGAAAGTGAACATTTTGAACTTGGAAAAGTATTTATGCGTCTTGTAGCAGGATCAAGAGAGATAAATCGTATGCTTTTTAGTGAATACAATAGTGCCTATATCTTTCACTCTTTGGAAAAAGCGATGGCTTATGTCGGTCAAGAAAATCCCCATATTTTACTTGATGATGCGATTCATGGTATCAAAAAAAGTTACTTTTTAAAAGATACAAACAATACACTTGAAAATCTTATTGCTGCATTTGTTGTAGATAAACTCAGCGAGAAAAAAGAACAGATGAGTGTGCATTATAAAGGATATAAGGGTATTTTAACTTATTCAATCGGCAATACTTCCATCATAGGCAATGAATTTTTAGTACGTAACCCAGATTTTGATTTTTTTATGGATATCAATGGTCGGAAAAATGTTTCTATGCGTGCCAACAACAAAGTAGATGTAAGTCAAATATCCAAAGAACTTTTTGGCGGTGGTGGACATGCCAATGCAAGTGGTGGAAGATGTGAGAGTTTTAAAGACTCTTTTATATATGATAAAGTAAAAGAACAGATCCAAGAGATCATGACGATAGGAGAAAACAATGAGTAGTGAAGTTTCAGAGTTAAAATCAGAGATAGAAGATCTTACGATCCATTTAGCGGATATGCTTGAAGCAGTGCTGTACTATGCTGGTGTGAAAGAAAAAAATCTTGAAAAAGCGGTTAAGGCATATATCGAAGCACTTGATGAAGTCTTTGATGATGAGGAAGATGGTGATATGGGATATCGTGAGATGGTAGAGGTGATTGATTTTCTAAAAAAGAACAAATCAGAGTTATTTGCCTAAGTAGGCATGCTACATATTTTTTTATCTATCGGTGGTATATATCTTTTTATACTGCTAGGATTTTTTGCAAAACTTACTTTCAAAGCGCAGATGCATGAAAAGACACTGGTTCTTTTCTCCATCTACTTTCTTCAGCCTATCCTGGTTTTCTGGGGACTTACATCAAGAAAAATAGATTTTAGTGTTGTAGAAGCACCATTTTTATTTATAGCGGTTACGGGTATTGCACTGCTGATAAGTCTGCTATTTTCAAAGATACTTTTCTCTACACAAAAAGATCGTTCTATCGCCACAATTGCTAGTATCGTTGGCAATACGGGCAATCTTGGTATCCCTTTAGGAATCGCTCTTTTTGGTGAACAAAGTGTGATTTACACCAGTATCATAAATATGGCAAATGTCTTTTTGGTTAATACGATTGGAGTCTATTTTTACTCCAGAGGTACTTTTAG
>JALULO010000277.1 GCA_027056215.1 Campylobacterales bacterium
AATCAAAGATAGCACGACTTACACGGCTTCTAGGACTAAGTTCACCTCTTTTGTCATATTCAAAAAGAAATCTTTTCCCATTTTCATCAACGATATGTGCACCCTCGCCTCTTAGAGCTTCTGTAAGGAGTTGTTTTCTTGCACCACGATTGTGGATAAAAACAGTAGGATGAAACTGCATCATCTCCATATCCCGTAAGTCACATCCTTTTTCAACACACAATCCTTGCATGTCTGCACTAATTGCACGTGCATTGGTATGGTATTCATAGATAGATCCTACACCCCCACTGGCTATAATAATATTTTTTGCATAGTAGTTGCGAAACTCGTCTTTATGATAAACACGCACACCATGACAATAACCATTTTCGATAAATAGATCTGTTACAGTTGAATTGTAAAGTAGTTTATGCGGATTTTCTTTCATCAAAAAATGGTGAATATGACGACCGGTTGCATCACCACCTGCATGTAAGATTCTGTTTCTTGAGTGTGCTGCTTCTTTTGTATAAAGCAGTTTTCCCTCTTCATCTGTATCAAATACAAAACCACGTTTGATAAAATCTTTGATAGCTTCTCGACCATCTGTACACATGATTTCAACGGCTTTTTTATCACATAGCCCAGCACCTGCTTCTAAAGTATCTTCAATATGTGATGCGATATCTTCATCGTCAACGGCGACAGCCACACCACCTTGAGCATAAAAAGTATTACAATCCCATGAATTTTCTTTACAAATAAGCAAGACATTTTTATCTTTGTCAAACGATGCAGCTGCATTAAGACCAGCTATACCTGTACCGATGATAATGGCATCGTATGTTGTATTGTTATGATTCATGTGGTTGTTGTCTTTTTAGGAGTATAGACAGGATCTGTTTTATAGCCACAAGCAGTAAAAAATATAAAGACAAATGCTATAATACAAATATGAAAAGTTCTGAAAATATAATTGCGCATTTAACAGGTAAACCTCGATTTCAAAAAATTAGCCAAAAAAGATGTTTTGAAAAACTTATATCACTATTGCCACCGCAACTTGCGCGTGCAGTGATGTTTACATATGTTAAAAATCAAACGCTCTTTTTTGTTTTAAACCACCCAGGGCTTAAAATGGAGTTCAATTATAAGATTAATCTAATAAAGAGTTTATTAAAGAAAATTAAAGATATTGATCAAAATTGTAAAAATATTGATGTAACTGATGTAAAGGCATTTGTCAGTAACAAAATCACTCTTGAAGAAAAACCACCACCCTCACCGACTTGGCGTTATAAAGAGCGTGCATACGGTCGTTTTTACAATTTTGCAAGTGATGAAAAGCTGAAAGATCTTTTTAACCAGATAAAGGCACAAATCAAACAAAATGAGACTTGAAGATAAAGTAAAAGCACTCCCAAACAATCCTGGAATCTACCAATACTTTGACAAACACGGACATCTTTTATATGTTGGGAAAGCCAAAAATCTAAAAAATCGCGTTAAAAGCTATTTTCGTTTTACACCCTCTTTCGCACCCTCTTGTAATACCTCAGGTAGAATTTACAAAATGCTTACCGAAGCTGTAGACTTGGCATACATCATCGTTGAGAGTGAACACGATGCCTTGATATTGGAAAATTCACTCATCAAACAACTCAAGCCAAAATACAATATCTTGCTACGTGATGACAAAACTTACCCCTATATCTATGTGGATTTTAATCAAGATTTTCCAAGGCTTGAAATCACCAGAAAAATAGTCAAAGGCTCTCATATCAAATATTTTGGTCCTTTTTCCCAAAATGCCAGAGAATTGCTTGAGGGCATCTATGATATCTGTAAACTCGTACAAAAGAAATCATGTATCAAAGGGAAAAAAGCTTGTCTCTTTTATCAGATAGATAAATGTCTCGCCCCTTGTGAAGGTAAAGTGAGTAAAGAGGCATACAACAAAATCGTCCAAGAAGCGATCTCTTATCTTCAAAATCATAAACAACTGTTGCAAAAGTTAGAAGAGAAGATGCTTTTTTACAGTGAAAATCTTCTCTTTGAAGAAGCTGCACGTATACGCAATCGTATGGAAAAGATCAAAAGTACCCAACGACTCTCGCATATCGATCTTGCCAAGCTCGAAGATTATGATATCTTTGCCATCAGTATTTCACAAACAAAAGCCTGCGGTGTCATGATCTTTATCCGTCAGGGAAAAGTAACCTCTAGTACACATACCATCTTTAAATCTTCTACCGGTTTTGATCTTGATGAATTGTATAAAGTGTTACTTATGGGGTACTACCAAAAAGATATGCCATTTAAAATAAAAGAGATTTTACTCTACGATGACTTTACAGAAGGGGCTGTGTTAGAGGAGTTCTTAACCCAAAAGTTTCAACATAACGTGCATATAAGAGTACCCAAAATCGGTGAAAAACGTCGTCTGGTTGAACTCGCTTTCAACAATGCAACAGAGATATTGCGTATGGAAGCCAAAAAACATGATGAGACGATTTATCTTGAAATCCAAAAACTTTTTAAACTTCAAAACTTACCTTACACTATCGAAACCTATGACAACTCTCATATGATGGGAAGTGCAACAGTCGGGGCGATGGTTAAGTGGGATGAGGGATTTGTGAAGAAGGATTATCGTCACTATAACTTGAGAGCAAAAGATGAATATGGACAGATGAAAGAGATGTTAGTACGACGTGTTGAGAGTTTCAGTAAAAGCCCTCCACCAGATCTGATGGTCTTAGATGGTGGTGAGACTTTACGAAAATTAGCGGTCAAGATTATTCAGAGAAGTGGTGTAAATGTCGATGTTATTGCCATTGCAAAAGAGAAAAGAGATGCCAAAGCGATGCGTGCAAGAGGAAGTGCAAGGGATATCCTTCATGGGGATGAGGGTGAATTGAGGCTTGATCCAAAAGATAAGCGACTTCAATTTATCCAGCGTCTACGTGACGAAGCCCATCGTTTTGCCATCTCTTTTCATCAAAAACAGAAACGAAAATCCGACCAACAAGTGTTGCTTATGCAAAAAAAAGGTGTCGGGGAAGCTACTGTGAGAAAACTTTTGCAATATTTTGAGACATTTGAAAATATCGAAAATGCCACACTTGAAGAGTTAAGCAGTGTAGTTGGCACGAATATTGCTCAAAACATCAAAAATATTCACAGCTAAAGGATGAAATAGTGATACTTTATGATCAAAACTTTAAATTTATTGGAATGAGCGCTGAATCTCTACACTTTTTGGGATACGAAGATATGGAAGACTTTATCTCTATGCACGATGATTTTGCAACACTGTTGGTGAAAAAAGAGGGATATATACACAATTTTGACAATTTTTCATGGATTCATTATGTGTTATATAGTGGTACAGCAAATAAACAGGCGATTATTGCTAAAAAAAATGGGCAAGAAATTCCTGTTAATATCAGTATCAAAGAAGTCTTTTTAAACCAAGAGTATAACGGTGTATCCAAACTTTATAGTGTCAAAATCATTCACGAAAATTTTACATTACTTTCAACAAATAATGATGCAAATAAAAACATGACACCACAAACGAATATAAGTCTTAGAGGTTTAGCCGGCGTAAATACAGCCGAATACAATCAAACAATACAAGAGCAGAGTTTTGATCAAAAAGAAACTACACCTACACAATCACAAGTGGACACGAAAAATTTTGATCTTAAACTTGATTTAGAACAGCAAAGCCCACTAGATACAGCAGAAAACCTTTCAACACAAACACCAAAGATAGAAGATAGTAAAGTACCGGAAGATACAACACTTGACTTCAAACTTGATTTGCCAGAATCCTTTCAAAGTTCTCATGAACAAACATCAGCAGAGATTCCTCTACAACCAGAATCAAATCTTGATTTTAAACTTGATGAAACTACCATACAAGAAAAAGAGGACACGTTGGAGTTACCACAACTTAACCCTGATGTTTTTATGCAAACTGATACACAAGATGCACATGAAGAAAAGTCAGAAAGTTCGGAAAGAGGATTGTTAAACATCTTTGGTTCTAAAAAAGAAAAAACAAAATCTAAAGAAAAAGGTATTTTAGATTTAGCTGCACTTTTACATCCCAAAAGTGACAAAACCCCTACTGAAGAAAAAATAGCAAAAGATACACCTCAAACAGATTCATCCGCTTTTTCATTTAAATTACTTGATGGTGAGAAAACTGAAGATATAGAACCTGCAAAAACATCAGTACAAGAGGATATCAGAAAAGACCAAGTAAAAGATATCAATGAACCAACACTTTCAGATATATCTATATCAACATCAACGCCAAAGGAAGAAGATTTTCTATTTAATCTTTCTACTTTAGAAGATGATAATATCAATAAAAATGAAGTGGGGAAAGAAACTCCTAAAGAAGAAAACATACCAGCTCACGTTGAAAACAAACCAGAAGGAACCAACCCATTTCATGCTGATACATCCTTGATAGCACAGATCAAAGATGATATCGAAGAAATAGATCAAACCCCTCAAAAGCAAAACAAAGAATCTGATACAAATACACTCTCTTTAGATATGTTATTGAAAAGCAGTGAAAATAGTGAAACAAAAGAAGATGCACCTCTGCAAGAAAAAACAGATGTTGTTGAAGAGAAACAAATACAGCAAGACAATACACTTTCTCTCGCAGACTTAATCAAGCCAAATGATAAGCAAGACGAAGAAGTTACATCCCAGATAATAGAGCAGAAAACAGCAGAAACGAACAAAGATCAAAAAATAGAAAATATCTGTGATAATAGACAATTAGAGATTCCAGACACAAGTAGAACTTTTAGTAAAACCCTTGAAGATGTTTTTACGCTGACAGATGTTATTGGGAGGCCTCAAAAAAATGAAAATAGCCAACTTTTAAAAGATGAATCTGAAAACTTGCTGACACAATCATTAAATTTAGATTCATTATCACAAGTACCCCATGAAGATATCGTACAAGAAAGTAAAAATCAGCAGGATATAACTAAAGACACATTAAAATCCGAAAATAAAACTGACGTACGAAGTATTGAATTACCGACATTTGAAGGGTTGGGTCTGAATAAAGAAGATGAATTTGAATTGATCAATGAATTTTTAGATGATACAAATCAAAATCTACAAATGATTGAAGCATATAGCACAATTGATGATTTTCATAATGTTAAATATAATTTAATAAAAATCAAAAGTTCTGCTGAGATACTGAACCTTGACAGTATCATTGATATCACTAAGGCTATGCTAACTGCCTCTGATACAAAAAACAGTGCTGAATTCAGTCGCCAATTGGATACTCTCAAACATCATATTGCTGCTTACAAGGATCATTTTGCCGCAATCAGTGCATAAAAAATGGAGTCTATATAGATATGAATATAAAACGTAATTTACAAATCATTACAGTTGTGCCAATAACATTATTGGCACTCACATGTGCTTATTTCTTATACAATACGTATAAAGAGTATACAACATATCAGATACAAACACAAAAAAGTTATCAAATCAAAGCACTGAAAACACTTTTCATGAACCTTGCAACTGAGCGGGGATTGGAAAGTATTTATATCTCTGATAAAGATAATCCAAGTGTTAAAAAACTCTTGAATGAACAACGTTTGAGTACAAATAGTACAATCAATGGAATTATCAATTTTAATGTAAAAAATCAAAATGATGAAATTGTTTACAATTTACTCTCCCAAATCAAAAAAATCAATCTTATTAGAGATAAAATAGACAATGAGGAGATCTCATTTGAACCTGCTTATAACTATTTTAATAATATGCTTTCACTCATCATCCAAAAGATGGAAACACTTTTGTCAGTTGGAATCAATCCAGAACTAACCAATTTGTCAGCTAACTATTTAAACAGCATAAAAGTTATGAAATCTATCGCAGATGAACGTGATGTTGTTAGTAATTTACTCGCAAATAACATCAAAACAGATAGATTATATCTTATGAATCTTTTTAAAAGCAGCACAATTTTACCCGCTTTTACAACATTGCAAAGAAAATATAAAAGTGATATCAAACCTTACCTGAATAACCCTGGATTTTTAAAATCCATCAAAGAAAGTGATCGTATCAAACGTTCACTTTTAAAAGACGAAGAAGTACAAACCAAACCACTCACTTGGTTTAATGCTGAAACAAATAAAATCATTGCACTCAATAAAGCATCTGCAACGCTTTTTTCTAATATCATCCATCAAATCAAAACAAGTGAAAATTTTGCATTAATAAAATTATTGATTCTAGGATTACTCTTTATCGCTTCACTCTATATGTTCTACATCTACAAAAAACTATATGGATTTTTAACAGATAAAAGAGGTCTTGAAAAATTATTGGATAAGACAATAGAATATGCACTAATTGAAGATATGATTGATTTAAATACCACACAAGGTGTCAAAAAAACATATGAAATCGTTGAAGACACTGTTGATAAAATCGCAGTAGAAAAGAAAAAAGCAGAAAAAGCCAATGCTGCAAAAAGTATCTTTTTGGCAAACATGTCCCATGAAATACGTACCCCTATCAACGGTATCATCGGTTTTACAGACTTACTAAAAAACAGCAAGCTCGGTACTGAAGAGCGTGAATATGTAGATATCATCCATAAAAGTACCGACAATTTACTCGAAATCATCAATAATATTCTCGATCTTTCAAAAATAGAGAGTCAAAAAATCGCCATTGACGAAATCTTATTTTCCCCTGTTGATGAGTTTGAAAATAGTATCGATGTGTATATGCCAAAAGCTGAAAATAAAAACATAAATCTCTCCATGTATATGGATAGCGGCTTTGAAAATTATCTCTTAGGTGATATCACTAAAATCAAAGAAGTTCTTTTAAATCTGATTTCAAATGCCCTCAAATTTACACCAGAACAAGGGCATATCGCTTTGCGGATCAAAAAACTTGATTCACACCAAAATGGATATGAAAAAATTTACTTTGAAGTGACTGATTCAGGTATCGGTATGAGTGAAGAAGAAGCACGTGATGTATTTGATGCCTTTTCACAAGCTGACTCTACCATCACAAGGAAATATGGTGGAACAGGTCTTGGTCTGACAATCTCTAGCAATTATATAGAATTGCTAGAGGGTAGACTTGAAGTAGAGAGTAAAAAAGGAAAAGGTAGTAAATTTTTCTTTACGCTGAACTTAAAAAAAGGAAAACCTTTACGTAATTCTCTTAGAAATAGGTACAAACATTTTCATGCACTTGTATTAAGTGAATATAGAGAAGATCGATTAAGTGAGATTACAACACAATATCTTGACTATTTAGGATCTGCTGCTAAAAAAGCATCTATTTCAGAATTAACCGATAGTGATATTTTAAATGATGTCAATCTTTTGATCGCACAAAAAAGGCAGATTGATGATAAAACACTCACACTCATCAAATCACTCAACTTACCTCTACTTTTAATCGTACCGACACACATGCGTATAGATGCTGAAAAACTTAAAGATGACAATGTATTTGTCGTGAGTGAACCAGTATATCTCTCGAAATTTTCCAAACTCTTACATGAGATTGAAAATAGAGCAGACTTTCCTGAAGTAAAAATCGCAGATATCAAAAGAAAAGTTTTAAAACAAAAAGAGAGTTACCATATACTAGTAGCAGAAGACAATGAAATCAACCAAAAACTTATTCGTAAAATATTACGTAATGAAAATTTAGAAGTCACCACAGTAGAAAATGGCAAAGAAGCCTATGAAGCCAGACAACACAATGAATATGATTTGATCTTCATGGACATCGCTATGCCAGTGATGGATGGCGTAACCGCCACGAAAAAAATCATCGCCTATGAAGAGGATCAAGGACTCAGTCATATACCGGTCATTGCCCTTACCGCAAATGCACTCAAAGGTGATCGTGAGAAATTTCTAAATGACGGATTTGATGAATATATACCAAAGCCGATCAGACAAACTGAGATTATTGAACTTTTGCGTACTTATACAATCCCTTTAAAAGAGGATAAACAGATCCTTGATAAATCACAACATAACAATAATGAACAAGAGATAAAAGAGACCATTGCAGAAAAAAATCTTTTTACAGATGATATCGTAGTAGATAACCAAACAAAATCTATGCAACAAGAGCCTATTCCTACTGAAGAGCGACACAATATTTTAGTCTATAAAAAAAGTAGAGTTGAAACAAAAATATTTGAAAAAGTCTTGTCTCAGATTTATAAAAAAGTAGATATTGCCAACTCTACAACAGAATTTTTAGATAGCATTGTAAAACATAACTATAAAATCATCATGGTAGACAATGAAATACCAAATCTTGACTTTGAAGTACTCTTTAACCGTATAGAAAAAAGAGATGATACGATTGTACTGTTATTTCGAAGTTTTGATTCTATTGTAGACGATAAAACACGTGGACAATTTGATGATGTACTAATCAATAGCGCAGATAAAGTTTATCTAAAGTTGATTTTAGATAATTACCTCAATCCTGAAGATAAAAAATAGTATATAAATTATTATTATATTTATATTTTTTTTGTTATACTAGTCATAACAGTATTGGAGTTGGGGTAGTATGAAAAACGCAATCATTACAGGTGCATCAAGTGGTATAGGACTTGCATGTGCTATCAAACTTATCGGTATGGGTTATAAAGTGCTTGGTATATCGAGAGATTTCACCAAGTGCGACTGTGATCATCATAACTTTATCCATCTCACTTGCGATTTGACAGTCAAAAGTGAAATACTCAGCCTTCAACACAAGATCGAAAGAAATAAAACATATGTACTTATCAATGCTGCAGGTGTAGGACACTTTGCACCTCATGAAGAATTACAAATCTCTCAGATAGAAGAGATCATCCAACTCAACCTCACTGCGCCATTGATCTTAACAAAACTTTTTTTACGTGATTTGAAAAAAAACAGTGGCTATATCTTCAATATCAGCTCCATCTCCGGACAACAACCTGCTATATTCGGTGCAGCATATGGGGCAAGTAAAGCAGGATTACAGCATTTTGGACTCTCATTATTTAAAGAAGCCCGTAAAAGTGGTCTCAAAGTTATCAATATTGCACCAGATATCACCAATACACACTTTTTTGATACACTTAACTTCAAACCATCCAGTGATCCCATGAGTTATATTGAACCTGAAGATATCGCCGATATCATCGAATATACGCTCAACCTTCGCCCAAATACAGTCATCACAAATATCACACTTGAACCCCAAAAATTCAAACTTCAAAAGACTCCAAAAAATTGAAAAAAATAAATATCTTTATCAACGGCTTTGGTCGTATAGGTAGGCACTGTGCAAAAATTCTTTCTAAAGATGACGCTGTTTCGATTGTCGGGATCAATGATCTTTATGAAAAAGAACAAATGTTACATCTCTTTTCTTATGACAGTATCTATGGTGAAGCCAATCCCAATCTGCTAAAAAACACCCAATTTTTCACCCAAAAAGATCCCCAAAATTTACCGCTTGAAGATTTAGATATTGATATTCTTTTACAATGTAGCGGTGTTTTTTTAGATACACCCTCCAACATGATCTATCTGAAAAAAGGGGTAAAAAAAGTAATCATATCAGCACCGGCAACTGATGACACACCCGTATATATCATGGGAATCAATGAAAAAAGCTACCAAAACCAACCCATCATCTCCGCATCAAGCTGTTCTGCAAACGCTATCATTCCCCTTTTGACACTCGTTGATCAAAGTCTTGGCATCAATGGCGTTTTTGTTAGCATGATACACAGTTACACCGCCGATCAAAATCTTTTAGATGTCAAACATCCTTCAAGAGATCTGCGCCGAAGCCGATCAGCTACACAAAATATACTACCTCTTTACAGTACAGCATCCTATGCCGTTTCCAAAGTCATGCCAAACTTAAAAGATAAAATCTTAGCAACCAGTATCCGTATACCCCTCAGCCACTGCACTTTCTACGATATCACAATCAAAACTAAAAAAAACACAAATACCAATACACTCCATGATCTACTTAAACACAATCCCCTAACCATACTTAATACAACACAAGAAAAACTCGTATCAACTGACTTCATCGCAAATCCCCATAGTGCTATAGTTGATCTTAATTTTACAAAAGTTTTAGAAGACAATCTACTCAAAATCACAGCATGGCAAGACAATGAATACGCCTATGCAAAACGATTGGTTGAATTGGCAAAGCATATTTTCAACGCTTAGTGAGGAATAAACCTTAATCCTCCAACCTCTCAAGTGTCTGTATCACCAATTTTTCTTTATCACTATATGCTTTTATGCTATCTGAGAGTACCTCTTTTAACTCTTTTCTCTCTTTTTTTGTGAGATGTTTGTCTGTTATCAAGTCACATCGCACGATAAGTAGCTTTGCTTTAGCGTGAGATATGGTGATATTTTCGAGGTCTATTTTTATGTTGTCTATATAGACTATCTTATCTTCAAGTATATTTTTGATATTTGCATCTTTAACCATGAAAGAAAATGAAAAATACAAGGGTATACAGATGAGTAGCAATAGTATACCAGATATGATCATCCCTTTTTTGGCTCTTTTGATCGGAGAAAATCCTAAAACCATGAATGTTAAAGAGGCGGCAAAGATGATACCTGCGAAGTTGGTCAAAAAAAGTAAAAAAGCACTTTTAAATATCTCCCAATTTCCCCATCCAAGCCCAATACCGGCTGTTGCGATCGGCGGAACCAGTGCAACAGCGATAGCGACACCTGCAAGTGAACCGATGATTTTAGGGTTATTCTTTGCATAGGCTGCTGCGATGCCCGAAACGATAGCGACTATAAGATCTAATAAAGTAGGATGCAATCTACCTGATATCTCAGCAGTAATCGTTTCAAACGGTAAGCTTAAAGCGGTCAGAGCAGAGAGTAAAAGTACCAGTGAGATGCCTACTGCCACACTGCGTAATCCATGCCAAAACAGATCCATATCAAAACGTAAAAGTCCCATCGAAAAAGAGACGATGGGTTGCATCAGTGGGGCTAAAAGCATCGCACCGATGATAACAGATGCAGAGTTTAGAAAAAGTCCAACCGTCGCCAAAATAGTACTTAAAATCATCAGCGTGATAAACGTACTACTCGCCCTCGCCTCTTGGCGTAGATTGACAAATAACTCTTGATACTGTTGTGTCTGTGCATGGGTGAAAAAAGGTATATGATTTTGCTCATACTCTACAGCTTCTTCTTCAAGCGGTAAATTTCCCAATTTAAAAACCTCTTTTTCATCACTTTGCCTATATGCCTCTTTCTGCCAAAATTTTTCACTAGCACAAAGCGTAACAGCTTTTTTATGTACGTCAAATGTTACAGGTGTCACTCCCGATGTTTTTCCATCAACTTGTACAGCCAAAGGAATAGCACTCTCTATGCGAATGGATTCACTCATCACGACACCCACAGCTTTAGGCAATGTTTTTGTACGTTTAAATATCGCTTTATACAGATAGTTAAAGTAAGATACAACAGATGAGGGTGAAACCAATAACGCTAAAATCTTACCATTGCTCACGGACATATATTCATCTACTAGATTTGATGCACACGTGTGATTATCGTGTTCAAAGATGACAATACCCGTGAGGGCTGTTTGGATTTCTCTACCTTTTTGGGTAAGGATTTTGACTTTAACTTTTGTCAATCTCTTAATATTTTTCAAGGCACTCCACAGGGCTTTGAAACGCCCACCTGAATCATCTTCAAGATAGGATTGACTAGAGACTCCATGAGGAGGTGCTTCTCCCACAAGTGCACCCCATAAGACGATCTCACCATCAGCATATAAAAGATCAATCTCTTTACACTCACCTTCTAGTGCTATTTGTAGAGCGAGTTTTGGATCTTTTGGTATCTCAAAAGTCTCACGCAGATATCTTTGTGCCTTTTGGGCGATCAGAGCTACACTAAACCCGTAGATAAAAGATTGTTCTAAAATTGCTTTTATCTCACTTGATGTACCGTATACTATCACCCTATCCTCTGCTGTTGCATCTTTTGTATCCAAGAACTGTTCAATAGTCAAAAAATCAAGTTTTTTTGATTGCTCTAATTGTTTAAATGTTTCAACCTCTTCGGTTAAATCACATCCATAAACAAAATAGTATTTTCCCATTTATGTTCCTCTTTTTATAATCTTGCTAGTTTTAACAAAGCATCTTCATCTGTATAAATTGTCATATATCGTATCCCCATTTTTGTTATATAGTGCTCAAATGCCCTGTCATGATCTCTATATCTTTGGGTATATGCTTTCGCTGTTGCTTCATCAAATAAAATCTCTATCTCTTCACCTGTTTCTGGATCGATAAAAACACCCTCTCCCATCGGGATAGATTGCTTTTCAAATCTATCTCGCACACGAATGATGATGATTTCATGTTTTTTGGCAAGTTTTTTTAAATCATACATCTCCAAAAAATCACCCACAAGAAACAAGAGAGATTTTTTGCGTACTTTGGTATGAAGCATATCGGTAACTTCAGTTGGATTTATACTATGGTATAGCGGATCTATTTTAGCGATACTTTTGATAAAACTTTCAACCCCATGAACTTTTTTAGAAGGCATCTCTACAAAACTCTCATGTTCATTCCATAAAAAACCCTGAAAAAGATTTTTGCTCTGCACGATAGAATAACCTAAAATAGTGACAATTTCCAAAAGCTTTTCAAACTTTTGTACAGGTGCACCAAAAAGAAGTGTTCCCCCTGTGATAACGCCAACACAAACATTGATCTCTTTTTCTTCATAAAAACTTTTTAACTGTAACTCTCCACCCTTTGCCAATGAATTCCAGTAGATTCGCCTTGTATCCATCCCCTCAGTATAGGGCAGCAGTTCAGCAAAATCAAAACCATCTCCTTTGCTAAAAGAGGAGAGCATTCCACTACTCTTTAAAAATATTTTTCGTCTTATCCGATAAAGAAGTTGGAGTACAAAATCATGACGCATCTTTTTTTCCTGTCATCTTTGCTAGTAAAAAACCGGCTATAAAAAGTATAAAAGGGATCACATACGCAAAAAATGTATCCCACTCAAATGCCGTAACTGGATAAGAATTTACACTATCAAGAAGATCTTTTTTAGACGCTACTGCGAAAAGATTATCATGTAGATAGAAAAAAAGTATCCATAACTTACCAAGGATTTTTTTCATTGATATATCCTTTGTTGATTAATTCATATGCTTTGTATCCTAATGGACGACTTAGTTTCTTCTTCTGATCTGTTTTTTTACCACTCTTTTCATCTTTTTTTGCGTGTTTTTTCTCTTTTTGTGCAACTGTTTTACTCTTTTGTTCTTTTTTCTTATATCCTGGCGGTTTTGGTTGCGCATGGGTGTGTTTGCCTTTGATTAAAGCCAAATTATAAACTATATCAGGGTCATCTTCTAAAAGCAGTGCCCTTTTGTAAACTTTTCGAGCTTCATCATACTTTTTTATCTTGCTATAGGTATTTCCCATTAAAAAAAGTATCTGTTTTTTCATGTGCACTTCTTTACTCTTTAGAGGTTTCAAAAGGGTTATGACTTTATGAAACTTTCCAACTTTGTACAACATCATCGCTTCATCAAAACGACTTTGCATCGTGGTGTGGGAAAGTTTCTGAAGGTAAATCGCACCTTCTTTATAGTGCCTTTTTTCATAGGCATGTTTGGCATGATTTATGTAAAACCAATCCAATACACCAGCATTTGCATCTGAAAATAAAAAAGGAAATAGTAAAATCAGTTTTTTTGGTAAACGTAAAAAAGCAATCACGATCAAAAGAAGAGCAAAAAACAGTGGTATATAATACAACTGTGTATATGATTTCTCTTTTAAAGTAAATCTGCCACTCGATATCTCATCATGTAGTGCATCGATTATATCTTGTGCACTTTGGCTTGCATCTGTGTACCGTATATAACTGCCGTGTGTTTGTGATGCTAGAGATTTTAAAAGTGGATTAAGCGTACTGATGACAAGATTGCCTTTTTCATCTTTTAACTTTTTTCCGTATGCATCTTCTAACAATGTTCCCTCTTTACTAGCCATACCAACTGCGATGATACGTATACCGGAATTTTTCACGATTTTGTTCAGTTTAGCATCTGCTTTTTCTTCTCCACCATCAGTGATTAAAATCAGATTCTTTACAGGATATCGCTGTTTTGAAAGATGAAGCAAAAGATTTTTGATACTTGTTCCGTGTGTTAAAATATCATCTATCTCAATCGCATCAAGAGCACTGGCAATCAGACGATGATCTGTTGTTGCCGGTGAGAGGATTAACGGTTTGGTTGTAAAACCGTAAAGTGCAAAACGATCATGAAGATCTTTTTTCAATAAAGTTTTAATCATATCCACACTCGCAAGATAGCGGCTTGGTTTCAAATCTTTAGCATGCATCGAATAGGACAAATCCAATGCAATCACCGCCTCACTCCCCACACTTTTTTGTGTCTGTCTACCAGAGGGTAAAACCGGTCTACTCAATGCTAAAATCATCAAACCCAGTGCCCACAGTAGAAGATAATGCGTTTTTTTGGTATGAACACTATGACACAAAACCCCACTACTGCGCACAGGCTTTTTCTTGATCTGTGCAATAAGATAAAAAAGTGCAAAAAAGAGTATGAACACTTGAGGATATAAAACTATCATATCTGTTCACCTCTTTTATAAAGATACCAAAAGAGTAATATACTTGCTAAGAAGAGAAACCACATATAGTAAATCTTTTTATGTAAATAGTGAGAAGAGCGTATAGCAGAAGGTAGTAATCTGCCGATTTCACTATAAACAGCTTCTAAATCTTTGTCATTTCGTGCACCAAAAGCTTTACCTCCACTCTCACCTGCTATGCGTGATAAAAGTTTTTGATCATACTCTTTTGGTGATCCAAGACCAATCGTATAAATCTTGATACCTGCTTTTTTTGCCATCATAACAGCTGCTTTGGGAGAAATCGAACCACTGTTATTTTTACCATCTGTCACAAGGATAATCACTTTTTGTTTTGCATTTCCATACTCTAGTGTACGGATACTTTGTGCTATGGCTTCACCTATGGCAGTGTTTTTACCAGCAATCTCTACTTCAAGCATATCAAGAAGTTTACGCACACCATCAAGATCATAACTCACAGGAGATGCACTAAATGCAAATGTCCCAAAAGCTACAATTCCGATATTGTCCCCTTCTCTTTTTTGAATAAAATCAGATGCCAAGACTTTTAAAAGATCAAATTTTGTCAAATCCTCATCTTTACCAGTAAAACCACTTTCACGCATAGAACCACTTGTATCTAGTGCCAAGACGATATTGATCCCTTTTCTTTGTGAAGGGGCAAAGGAGGTATAACTTATCGGTGAGGCAAGCGCGATGACACACAGTGCATAAATCAAAGCGCGCATCAATGTTTGTGTCTGTAAAAGGCGTTTTTTTCGAGGAATCCAGACAAGTTTAGGCAAGATACAGTGACCTGCACTCTTTTTGCAAAGGAAAAAACAAGGTAACAACAGTAATAGTATCAAAACCCATGGATATTCAAATGTAAAATGCATCTCTTATTATACAATAACTATATCTTATCTTTGGCATGCTAGTATACATATGATTACATATAGACCCCTCTAAAAGGATAAACATGAAAAAAATCTTACTCTGGAGTATCGTTATACTCCTTGCCATACAACTTATACGACCCGAAAAATCTAATCCTACGATTGATCAAAGTATCGCTCTGCACGCACCACAAAAGATTCAATCCATACTCAAACGCAGTTGTTATGATTGTCACTCATACGAAACAAAATGGCCATGGTACAGTAACATAGCCCCTATCTCTTGGGTAGTTATATCCCATGTCAATGATGGCAGAGAAGCCTTTAACTTTTCAAATTGGAAAAAAATCCCCAATAATATCAAAATCAAAAGACTGAAACGTGCCATCAAAACAACCAGAAATGGTATGATGCCTATCTCCAACTACCTTTGGATACATAAAAATGCTGCCCTTAGCAAAGAGGACAAAAAAGTCATAGAGCAATGGTGTCATCAAGAGATTGCAAAGTGCCAAAGTAGTAAATAAGTTACACATAAAGCAGACTTGACATTTTTTGTTTTATATGGTATTGTAAAGATAGTTGAGTTAGGTACTATAAAGTTAACTCATATCAAGGAGTCAACATGCAATATTATAAAACGACAGAGGGAAAGGATAAGATTACCTGTTTATTGTGTAGACATTATTGTCAATTAAAAGAGGGACAAGTCGGTGTTTGCGGTGTCAATAAAAATATCAATGGCGAACTACAAACGCTGGTATATGGACACCCAATCGCTTTAAATGTAGATCCTGTAGAGAAGAAGCCGCTTTATCATCTGCTACCCTCTTCTACAGCACTTTCATTTGGAACAGTGGGTTGCAACTTTAAATGTCCTTTTTGTCAAAACTGGGATATATCGCAAGAGACCCACATCAATAAATCGATCGAAGTAAGTCCTGAAAAGATGGTTGATTTAGCATTACAAAATGGTGCAGCATCGATTGCATACACTTACAATGAACCAACTATTTTTTATCCTTATGCAAAAGATATCGGCATAATCGCAAAACAAAGAGGTTTAAAAAATATATTTGTCAGCAACGGTTTTGAAACAAAAGAGATCATAGAAGATATGCCACAGTGGCTGGACGCTGCCAATATAGACCTCAAAAGTTGGGATGATGCTTACTATAAAAAGGTACTTAAAGGTGGATTGGAAGAAGTTAAAGACACACTCAGACGTATGGTCTCAGCTGGTATTTGGGTAGAAGTTACAACACTTCTTATCGAAGGTAAATATGATAGCGATAAAGACCTTGAAGAGATGGCAACGTTTATCGCCGATGAGTTGGGTTATCACGTACCTTGGCATTTAAGTGCTTTTCACCCTGATTATAAAATGAAAGATCACAAATATACAGCACTTACAACACTACAACGTGCTAGTAAGATCGCCAAAAAAGCTGGTTTATACTATGTCTATTTGGGTAATGTACCCGTGCATGGAGATACTTTCTGTCCCCATTGTGATACGTTACTCATAGATCGTACAGGTTATTCTGTCACGATCAATAATCTTAAAGATGGACACTGTCCAAAATGTAACAGAACTATAGAAGGAGTATGGAAATGACACTACGAAAAGATGCCGTTGCAGGGCAATTCTACCCTGCTTCCTCACAAGAGATAGAAACTATGATAAAACATTACAATACGATACTAGACGATAATCTCACAGAAAGTAGTCTTTTAAAACTTCAGCCAAGAGCAATCATCGTACCACATGCAGGCTATGTCTATTCAGCATTTACGGCAAATTTTGCCTTTAGATTACTTGCAAATGCACAGGCAAAGCGTGTGGTAGTGATTGGACCTAGTCATAAAATATATCTTAAAGGAACTAGCATCAGTGAATATGATGCATATGAAACACCTTTTGGCAATCTGCCAATCAATACTCCTCTTGTCAACGATCTCAAAGAACGGTTCTCACTCAGTTTCATACCCGAGGCACATCATGAACATAGTACAGAAGTGCAAATGCCCTTCATAAAAAAGTATGATCCAAATGCATCTGTAGTTGAACTGGTTTATGGTGATGAAGACCCGGAAAGATTGGCAAAGCTTATCAACTATCTCATGGAAGATCAAGAAAGTGTAGTAGTGATCAGTACCGATTTAAGTCATTATTATGATATCGAAAAAGCCAAAAATCTTGATAGTAAATGTATGGAAGCAGTAGCAAATCTTGATCCTGACAAACTACATCAAGGATGTGAAGCCTGTGGTAAAATCGGAGTGCAAGCATTGCTTCTAGCTGCAAAACAACAAGAGCTTAAACCCATCATCTTGGACTATAGAACCAGTGCAGATGCCAGTGGTGACACTTCGCAAGTGGTAGGGTATATGAGTGCTGCATTTATATCTTGAGAAGTAAGCAAAAAAACAACTATTTATATCAATGCATTTAACATGATATCAGACTAAAGAGCATATCCTATTTGCATAGAAACTTCCTACTTTATATCTATATACAGTAGGAAGTTTTAACAGTTACAAGTTAGTTACAACAACAATCTACAAGGACTTGCTGTTTCACAGTTTTGTACTTGGTTGTACAAGTTTTTACTTTTTTGTAGCCAAGACAGTTACCGCAAGAGTCATATACAGGTACGCAAACTGTAGTCCATACTTTGTAAGGAACATATTTAGTAACAGTTTTTACGCACTGTGGTGCTTGATAACAATTTGTAACACAACAATCTGCATTTGCAGACACAGCAGTAGCCAGTATAGCACCGGCAATCAACAATTTCTTAAGATTTTTCATATTCTCCTCCTTAAAAAACCTACGCTCTAATTGTAACATTATAGGATTAAACAAGGTAATATATAATTGACTTAGTCATATAAATTAAGATAAAAAAATATACACATGAATTTTTAAATTTTATGAACCTAATCACAGCTCATCTAAATACATGGACAGCGAGTGGCTACTGAATGCCATTATAGATGAGGTTCAAGAGGTAAGAAAGGAGAGAGATACGTAAATTTTATGAATCCTTCAATGCGTCAGGTTCACTATACTGGAGATACGTAAAAAGTTTTTGAATTGAGTATGGATAGCAAATCTTCACAAACACAATGGTATCTTGATTACCGAAGATTGTGTGTAGAAACACTCCTTAGTGCTTCCCGATCATGACATCCAGAACCTCCGCCATAGACAAGTACCATTTATTGGTCTCGCGGTTATAAAATTTTGTATCGGAATTGACGGCAAAAGGAATCCCTTTCGCACGCAAACGCTCGCTCATGAAACGCGCAAAAACTTTCTGCTCTTCCACGCTATATACCCCGCCACCAGGTGCACCGTCAGACAGTGTATCTGTACGGTTGGCATCGTTGTAATTATTAGCCATCCATGCACCAACCCATGTCGGGATTTGATGTACTTTAGACCAATTATCTGCATAAATGTATAAGGATAACCTTTGAAAGTTTCGGCAACCTTTTGCCACCACTTTTTAACATGGTTCAATGTTTCATCGCTTGTAGAATCATCTTTAAACTCCGCATCCTGATAAGCAATAATGGGAATCAACCCTGCATCGATCGACTGATCGACCAGATGTTTGATCTCCTCTAATAGTGTAGGATCGCTCAAAATATCCTCTTTGACACGCATACGAACATGGCTTAGTCCACGCTTTTTGAAGATCTCCGGTACATCGATCCCCTTTTCATACGACCTTTGCGCCGCTTCACGCCCTGCATCGGTTTTGACCCAATCCACATCCATCCCAGTATGTAACATCTTCTGATATGCCAAAGGTGCAATCGGAGACTTTATGCTCTCTTTGGCAGGCATCGCACCTTCGTTTCCACCTGTACTGGGAATTGGGCTGCTACTTCCGCCACTACACCCTATCATCATGAACAAAAAAACTGCGAGACATAGAGTCCTACATACTGTAAACATCTCCATCCTTCTTTTTGATATTTGCACAAGTATAGCAAAAGATTTACAAATAGCTAAAAAGAAAATTTTTACTTTTCGCCTTTGTCACTGGTTTATGTTATACTTGGACAAAAAGAGGATGATATTATGTATAAAATTACCGTAAAATGGATACTTGTTTTTGTCCTAATACTCTTTACTGGTTGCCGAAACCCCTTGACTGATCACGGAGTAGACTATAGTTCTCGTATTTATGCAATCTACGCGGACAATCCTAAAAACACCCTCCTTTTCTTTGGAGAAAAGTATCAATACATTTTCCCTCATGTCGATGCCAACTTGGCAACAC
>JALULO010000278.1 GCA_027056215.1 Campylobacterales bacterium
GTAGTTCACTGTTGATTTCTTGTGGTTTTTTGACTTCCATGATTGATGCATCCTTAAAAAACTCTCTAGGCTATAAGAGCAACTAATATATTACAACAATTTTTATGAAAAGTAAATATAAATGAAGTGTAATTTTAAAAAATTAAATTATTTTTATTATTTGTGTAGGATATGCATAGATTTACCTATGCATATCGTGGATATACTCTTATCTTAACCCTGCAAATGGGTTATCAATGATTTTCTTTCTACTTGCAACATAAGGTATAATCGCTGCATGTCTAGCTCTTTTGATCGCATTTTCAACCATTTCTTGATGTTTTTTACAGTTACCTGTTAAACGTCTTGGCATGATTTTATATCTCTCTGAAAGTGAGAATTTAAATGCACTTGGATTTTTATAATCTAAAAAATCAACTTTTCCTTCACAATATCTACAATATTTTTTGGAATATTTTCTTCTTTCTGCCATATGAATGTCCTTTTATCTTTTATATACTAAAACGGTATCTCATCATCATTGATGTCAATTTCAGGGATACTGTTATTATTGTTGTTACTTTGTTGCTGCACAGGTGCTGCTTGTTTTGGGGCATTGTAACTATTTTGACTTTGTTGTTGTCCTCCATAGTTATTATTGTACCCTCCACCTTGCTCTGCTCCTGGTGTAGAGCCTTTTGAATCAAGCATAGTCATGTTTTCTACCGTGATAGAGTGCTTACTGCGTTTTCCACCATTTTGATCTTCCCATGTGTCAAATTTTAAACGACCTTCAACCAAAACTTTAGAACCCTTTTTCAAATACTGATTTGCGATTTCTGCCGTTCTGCCAAAAAAAGTCAGATCCACAAAACAGATCTCTTCTCTTTGTTGACCGTCACTTGATTTAAACTTACGGTTAGTTGCGATACCCGTATTGCCAATAGCAGTACCACTTGGTGCATAACGAAGTTCTATATCTCTTGTGAGATTTCCTACAAGTATCACTTTATTAAACATGCTTTATCCTTGGATTATTCAGCACTCTGTGGTGCTGGTGTTTCTTTTACTTCTGGTGTTGGTACTTCTTCCACTTTTGGTGCTTCTTCTACTTTTGCTGCTTCTGCAGCTTTTTCTTCTGCAGCAACTTTTGCACTTTCAACTTTTTCGGCATTGTTTTTAGCTAGTTTTTCCCAGTTTGCTATCTCTTTTTTACTGATATATTTTACATTTAAAAATCGAATGATCTCTTCTGTCAGTCTAAGATTTCTTAAAATCTCTTCGATAGCTGCAGGACTTGCTTTGTAATATAGTACAAAATAATGCCCTCTTTCAAATTTTTCAATTTCGTAAGCTAGTTTTCTTACACCCATATCTTGTACAGTTGCTATTTCACAACCGTTTTTTTCCATAACGCCTTTGATAAAATCAAATTTTGCTTTGACTTCTTCTTCTGTTAGCGTCGGCTTTACTACAAATAGTAGTTCATAATGTCTCATCTAATCTCCTTGTGGTTTATCCAGCTCTTTTTATATGACAAAAGAGCAAGGTTTTTCGTTTGAGGTTTTCAAACGTGCGCGATTTTACTATAAATAAGTTTGAAGTTTTATTAAAGAAGATATCAGATAAGCATTTTTATCAATATTTTGGGAATATTTGAGTGCATGTTCACTATCGATAAGATGTTTTAGGAGCAATTGAAACATTTCGATTTTTATTTTTATACTTTGCGCTGCTCTGGCTTTTAAAAGTTGTGGAGGTAAAGGATATCCAAGTATCGCGATAGCATCATATCTACCATTTACCTTGATATAGATATGAAATAACATCAATTGGGTTATATAATTTGAGATAGCATTGATGATACGAATTTCATCCAAACTCCCACTTTCAAGAAGATTATATAATAAATCACGTATATCCTCTTTTGCCAACATTTTTGAGATAAATTCATCTAAAGAAAGCTCACCCATACCATAAACATAGGTATCAATATCCGCTACAGTGATCAGTTTATTTAAGATAGAGAGTTTTTTAAGTTCATTGATGCAAAGCGAAAGATCTTCATTTTGCAACATGAACAGATGCTGCAAAGCAAAGTTTTCTATCTCTAAACCTTCTTGTTTTGCTTCCTCTTTCATCAAAGCAATCGCTTCTCCTAGATTTGGCTTAAAAAAACGTACAAAATCACCACCTTTTTTTTTGCTAAAAGCTTTGGCAAGATCTTTACCAACTTGATCCGTACCAGTAAAATGTAGCAAAAAATGGCTATTGGGGTTTTTTTGACAAAGCGCTACAAAAGTATCAAGCTCTTTTTTAGGAATCTTTTTATCTGCACGTATATATAAAATATTTACATCACCAAACAAAGAAGGTTGTGCGATAAAATTTTTGGCACTTTCAAAATGGTATTCATCATAATAAAAAGAAAGAATATTATCTTTTTCACCCAATAGTGGTAAAATTTTTAATGCATAATAATCTGTAAAAAAAACTTCCCCATACAACAAGAGGGCTTTAGGTAGTTTTTCTTGTGCTATGAGCGTATCAAGATCACGTTTATACATCTTCTTTTTGCAACCATTCTCTTATAGATCCGATAATTCTAGCAGAGCTTACAAAACTTTCAATCACTTCTACTTTCACCTCTTCAAAAAGTTCAACCTCATGATCGAGTAAAAATATTCTTGCTCCTACCAATAGTCCCTCTTCAAAATGGGCAATCGGTGTTCGATCAGCATCTGTGATACGTGCCTTAAAGAGTTCCCCTTTATGTGCGAGGGCATATCTTGCATATTTTCTATCCATAAAATCCCAAGCTACCTGAGCAGCTTCACGCTCCAATTCACTCACACGAATCGCTACAATATCGATATCTTGTAAGATAAATTCTTGTAATTTTTCATCATGATGTTTGATCGCTTTTAACAGTCGATGCACAATCAAATCACTATAACGACGGATGGGTGATGTAAAATGTGTATAGTGCTCAAACCCAAGCCCAAAATGCCCCTTGTTTTCATGGTTATAGACAGCTTTTTGCTGTGCTCGTATAATCAGTTTATCGACCTCTTCACGTACTTCTTTTTCATCAGCACTTCTTTGCAATGCTCGGATAAGTGCATAAATATTTTCCTGTTCATCATCTCCATACACACCGATAACCGCCAAGTCATCAAGCAATTCATCTATCTTTAAATCGGAAGGTCGATCATGGGTGCGAAAAATACCTTTTTCAAATGATTTTGCTGCAGCTTTGTTCGCAAGCAACATCGCATCTTCGATCAATGCATGAGAAGGTGTTTCATTTTCAACCTTAATACCAATAAGATTTTGCTCTTCATCAAGCCTCATACGTACTTCAGCATTGCGAAATTCACACCCGTTTTGCAGACGTTTATGACGAATTTTCGACAACAATTTTTGCAGAGGCAATAGGTAAGTTAGTATTGTATCGTCAACACTATCTTTTTGACTAAAGTCACCCTCCAAAAAAAGATCAATTTTATCATATGTATAGCGTCTTTTTGAGTGTATGATGCCTTCTATAAGCTCCTCTTTTGTACTCTCCAAAGTCTGGGGATCAATCGTGATTTTATAAATAAACGCCAACCTGTCAACATTGGATTTAAGTGAACAGATATTTTCACTAAGGCTTCGCGGTAGCATAGGTATAGATTTATGAGGGAAATAAATCGTAAAACCTCTACTTCTGGCTTCTTGATCGAGTGCACCAAAAGCCGATACATACTCACTTACATCTGCGATAGCAACATAAAGAGCATTTTCTTTTGTATCAAAGTAGATTGCATCATCAAAATCTTTCGCATCAGGTGGATCAATCGTACAAAATGGCAAATGCGTCAAATCCTCTCTAGTGGGATACATACTTTTATCGACACTGTCACCATAACTTTTGGCTTCAACCTCACACTCAGAGGGGAAAATTTCTGTTTTATTATAGAGTGCTAAAGAAATCTTTTCATCTACTTTAGGATCACCCAACACACCTAAAATCTCAACGATGATAGAAGTATAATTATCAATCTTCATGACCGTTTCTAACGGTAAATCTTTGAGTGCTTTTTGTGAAGCAGCTACACTTATAGGCAAATCGTTTTTGATATTTAAAACAACAACTTTGTTTTCTTGAAGTTTGGTATAACCAACAGTTACAGCAAACTCTTTTTTTAACACTTCAATCACTTTTGCTTTAGGACGACCACCTTTGGAAAAGATACGTTTTGCTAAAACGATATCCCCTTTTGAAGCACCATTTAAATCATCACCCTCAACGATAAGATCTTTGGCTTTTGAAGAAGATAATGCACCAAGATAGCCTGTACCACTCTGAGAGATGTCGATGACACCAAAGCGATATTTAGAATCTAATTTATAGAAATCTTCCTTGGATTTAACCACTTTAGACAACAAAAATGCATCTAACATCTGTTGATTATTTTGGGGGATATCATCCTTAGAAATCCCTTCACTAAGGTTTTGCAAAAAGGATTTTAACAATACATATACCTTTTAAAAAGGAATAGCCGCATCAGCTACATCTCCAACATCAGAAATGGTATCACCCACGACATCCGGTGTTACCACATTTACTACAGCACCAACTGCTTTAAAAGGTAATGCAACTACCGATCCAACACCACAACCGGCAAACAAAAGACCTGCTAAAATCAAGTAAATAAGTTGTATTTTCATAACTATACTCCTGCAAATTATTACCCTATAGTAACATATCAATATATAATTTCATATAGATATAAAACTGTTACCTTTATACACAGTAAAAAATATTAAATATATTAAATATTTTTATTGATTATACAAATTAATAAAAATGTTATAAAATTATTTTTTTTCTTTACAAAATTTGGCACAATACCTGCTAAAATACGAATGCATACGTGCATTTTTATTGTATAATAACACAATTCTAAATAATTATGACTTTTTTTAATTTTATATAACTACATACATCAAGGATTCAAATGATCACCAAACTAGCTTTAATCATCTTTATGATAGGAGTACCACTCTTTGGAGATTACTATATAAGTCACGGTCAGCAACAAAAACTTTATCCTTTAAAACAAACTAGAAGTATCAAAAATGTAAGCAAACTTTATTATGCTGATATACATGGCAATAAATTTGGTGTGGATAATACACTCATCATCTGCTTTAAAGACAACAAACAAAATCACCAAATAGAATCAAAATATAAATTAAGTTTTCAAAAACAACTTTCACCAACACTATACCTCTACAAAATAGCCGATAAAACAAAAACGCTTTTCCTTGCAAATCAAATTTCACAGGAACCAACAGTAAAATTTGCACATCCTAACTTCCAAATTTCAAAAAAACAAAGAGTTGCAGATGATTACTATAAATCTGAATGGCATTTACACAATAGAGATGTTCCAGGAGCCGATATCAACGTTGAAAAAGCTTGGCAATACACAAAGGGAGATGGTATTGTAGCAGGAATTATTGACGAAGGTATAGACATCGATCATAAAGATTTACGTGAGAACATCATCGGGTTTGCGAACTTTAATGATCCAAACAGTGATTATCCAGGTACGGATACAGGAAATTGGCATGGAACTGCTTGCGCTGGACTTTTATGTGCTGCAGAAAATGGAACAGGTATTGTCGGTGTTGCACCACATACCA
>JALULO010000279.1 GCA_027056215.1 Campylobacterales bacterium
TTCTTAGGGTTGTAGCTCATATATAAATTCTTTTATATAATTCACTTGATTAGTTTATACTTTCATTATAATTAGGGGTATAATTGGACTATTTAGTCGAGTTATACCACCCCCGCCTTTTATCCTCTTGATACTTTCTCTATCTTTACTGGTATTGCCTGTCTTACATTAGAACCACAGACAAAATCAGTCACCAATGCAATATCTCTACTTGGGTCTTTAAGACCTATTTTATTATAATAGACACCTGTTCTTCTTGCAATTTTTCCTTTTTTAACTTTTCCGTTTATCTCTATATCAACAGCACCTTCTCCTCTTCTTCCTGCACCTTGTTCCACTCCTATTGTATCTGGATGCACACCATGTCTTAACCTTAGATATCCCTCTGTCTCTCCATCGTGAGATGATACTTTTACATAATCACCATGCTTTAATCCAAATTTTTCAGCAGTTCTTGGATTCATATCAACATATGTAGTGTATTGTATCTCTTTCATAATATGGCTTGAAGTATTAGGCGTTGCCAAGGCATTTGACTTAAAAGCAAAGGCTGTCAATGGAAATTGCTCTTTCGGATAAAGTTTCTCAAATGTCTCACCGCCTACAACTCTTTGTTTATAATGTTTTACTGTTCCACTTCTTCTTTTGCCAGTTATTGAATTTCTTGACATTGCAACAGTTTCGTTATAAACTCGTATAGGCTTTTTGTATCTGTGTGATAAAAACTCACCCTTATAACTCTCTTCAATATCTTGATATCTTCCACCTCTTGCCATTACATAGGCGGTTTTTCTCCAATTCTCACCACATATTCTTTTAAGAGAAGGGACATATCCTTTTATCCCACTTAATTCGATATCTTCATCACTTGCATCAGGTACAGGCTTTCCATCCATCGCTATATTTTCAAAAACTCTTAAATATAGGTCTTCTGCCTTATTAAATGGGTACCATTTACCATCTTGTCCTTTTAGGGCTTTATCGCCATATCCTGGAAGCCCTAGTTTTTTGCCTAAAGCTATCATAAAGCTTATCATCTCTATAGGCTCACCATTTTTAAATCTTGCTTGTCTAGGCTGAACCACAGGGAATCTTAGAGTATTTATCTTTGTTTGATATCCTGCCCAAGCGTGCACAACTCCCCAAGTCTCATAAAGAACAGAATCAGGGATTATATAATCAGCATATTTTGATGATTCATTAATAAAAGGGTCAACTGCTATGAAGAGAGGAATTGCTTTTTTAGGGTCGCTAATAAGCTCTTTTACATTATCTTCATCGCCACTTGTACCATACATAAAGTTAGAGTTAAATGATAATAAAACATCTAATTTATAAGGATAACCCTTTGCACTATTGGTTATTATCTCACTCTCAAGAGCATTAGTAAATGGATACCAAATATCTTTTGCAGGATAAGGATTAACACCTCTTGCTTTTTTTTCTTTATACTCATTTGTTTTCTCATAAGCCATTCTTGTTTTGTCTATTCTGGTACGCTTTACCTTACTTTTGCCTTTATAAGCAAATAGGTTATATTGCTTACCTACAAAATCTTTGTATGCTCCACCACCTGCACTCATACCTCCTTTGTAATTAAGATTACCAACCATGGCACCTAACATCATTACCGCATATGTAGTATAAAAACCTGTCGTATGCATAGTTCCACCATGGCAATCCACACTAGCTTTTCTACCGTGACTCGTAAACTCTTTTGCTACCTCTTTCATCTTGGCAACACTAACTCCACACTCTTTAGAGTACTCCTTAAGACTTAGCTCGTTTACATTAGTTAGCAATTCATGAAATGCAGTTTGTACATTATATGTTTTGCCTCCAAATTCAACACTTCCTTTAAAATCAAGAACAGCCTGAGCAACATCGTTAGATGATTTTAAGATATTGTCACTCTCATCCAAGACAAGAGGAACTTTTCCATCTCTTAATATCCTTCCAAAGCCCTCTTTATCTTGAATAATAAGGTGTGTAGAGTTTGTCCATGAAGCATCTTTCATAGTTATCATAGCCTTCTCTGAAGGCATCTTTAAATATTTTTCGTTATAAAGTTTACTCTTTATAATAATTTGCAGAACTGCCATAACAAACGATAAATCAGTTCCTGGGATAATAGGAATCCAACTACTTCTATCTCCAACAGAGATAGTATCACTATTTCCTTGCATTGGAGATACAATAGTGTAATGTATATTTTTTTCCGTTCTTGCACGAGCCAATAGCTTACCTTGTCTTTTAAAAGGATTTCCAGCTTGCCCCGGAGGTGTACCAATACTTAAAAGATACTCTGTATTTTCAAAATCAGGTTTTAAGTGAGGGTATTTTTTAAAGTTGCCCAAATAAGCTGCCTCTCCGGCTCTCATAGATAGCCCGCATATCGAAGTATGACCCACAAAATTACTAGTTCCAAATGATTTTAAAAATCTGTGTATAACTGTCTTGAACCTACCCTCATGCGTAGTTCCAATAAGGCTAAGTCCATTTGACTTTGGTCCAAAAATAGGCTCTTTTGGATTAATAGGTGTTTTAGTATCTCTTACATCTTTTAAGCCTTTAACGTCACCTTCGCCAAAAAGATTTCCTCCATTTACAATCTCATCTATCAGTACATCTATATCTATCTCTTTCCACTTATTCTCTCCTCTTTTACCTACCCTTTTAAGTGGTTTTAGAACTCTATTTTCATCATATGCTTTATCAAATACGACATTTCCTCTTGCACAAACATTTGAACGATAAGTTTCAAATTTTCCATTTTGTGAAAGTAATTCATAGCTCTTTTTAATACTTGTATCATAAGGAAGCCAAGGATCAGTAGATAGCAGGTTGTAAGGGTTTCCCAACACTCTAACTACCTTGTCAGTCTCTTGGTCTATCTTTACCCTCACTCCACATTGTGTTGTGCATCCTATGCAGGTAGTGGCACAAACTTTATACTTGTCGTTTGGTATAAATACACTATTTAAGAAACTAAATTCTGCACTTGTAGAATTAAAATATATACTATCTTTCGCTAATTGACCTTTGCTACTCTGTGTAATTACAGCACCTAGTGTTTCTTTATAACCCACAGCCGATGCAGTAGCTACTGCTACCCCAGCGCCTAATAAAAATTTTCTTCTACTCTTTTGCATTTTCTACTCCTTTATAACAATCTTCCATCTCTTCGTCCCAAGGAAATATCAATAATACTGCGCAAATAAGTGCAAATAAAATACCCCAATTTGAGAAAACAGAAACGATACTATCTTGTCCAAAAACAGGTGGTACATAGTTAAGATATCCAGGGGTTGTTCTAGGAATTGTTTCTCCTCCAATAACTGTATTCCATCTAAATATCCAAACACCAATAGCCGTAACAATACCACCAAAATAGACCACAGCTGGAATATATCTTAGTTTAGTAAATCCTATGATAAGAGGAATAAATAAACAAAGCACATAATCTATCCAAAAAGTATCCGCCAAGTGAAGTGAAAAGTAACTATATAATGCATACTTTTCACCATTGCCAAATGTCAATGAGAATGTTAGCCATAAGAATCGCATAACAAGATCTGAAACGATAAACCAAGAAAGTAATCTTGCAAGTGTCGCAACCATATCTCTATCTACCTTTTTTCTAATAGATAGAAATCTTTGGAACAGAGGTATTAATATAATTAAAAGCCCAGTTCCAGATACCATCGCAGAAGCTAAAAATATAATAGGCATCAAAGGTGTATGATACATGACATTTGCATGCACTGCCCCCATAATATAGCCTGTATATCCATGTACTGCCAAAGCTAAAGGTATTCCTACTGCCCCTAATATGTATCCTTTTCTATGATCCTTCTGCAGTGCTTCCTTGCTTGTGTCCATATTTCCAAAAGTAAATAGCTTAGAGAGGATACTGCCTTTTTTCGCCTGTTCAACAAAATAGGGTCGATAAAGTGCCTGTGCTTCAAAAAAGATAAGTACCGGATAGGCAATTAAAAGCAATCCTCCCCACTTCATTGGTGATGTTGGAAAATTTTCCCAACCATATAGAAAAAAGTTAAGTATTCTGCCAGGCTGTCTTAAATCATCAAGAAGATTTAGTGGAGCAGCCAACAGTAAAACAAATGCCATAAGCAAAGATATACCAGCTATAGGTTTGTATTTCCCCCAACCAAACACATGTGCAAAACTTGATATAATAAATGCTGCCGCCGAGCTTCCTGTAAACCAGAAATAGTTTGGTACATCTATACCCCAAGGTTTTGCTATGGTTATAGATGAGATTATAGTATTTAAATTATGTAAATTATCCATGACTCTCTGCCTCCCCTCTTGTTTTCATCCACTCTCTCTGGAATCCCTCTTCGGCTTTTACAATGTCGTCCAAATTCTGGGTTGTAGCGAAAAGTTCTTCTACTTTTGAATCTAAATTAATATAAAATACTTGCGGTTTTGTCCCCTCTGCTTCTTTTAAAACTGTAGTTGGGAAGTTACTTAAAAGTTTATATACATCAGAGTTTTTATCATTAATATCTCCAAAAACTCTGGCACCGCCTATACATGTCTCAACGCAAGCTGGTAGTAAACCTTTATCGACTCGTTGTGCACAAAAATTACACTTATCTGCCGTCTTGGTTCTTTTATTGAAATATCTTTTGTCATAAGGGCATGCATTTATACAGTAACCACATCCCCAACATACTGTATTGTCAACAACAACTATGCCATCTTCTCTTTTAAATGTAGCACCCGTTGGACAAACCGGAACACACGCAGGCTCAGCACAGTGGTTACAAAGTTGAGGTAAAAATGCCTTTCTTACATCAGGAAATTCACCTATTTCAGTCTCTGTCACAAATGTTCTAAACTGATCATCTGGAACATCATTTTCTACCTTACAGACAGAGGTGCACGCTTGGCAACCTATACACTTTCTTAAGTCTAAAACCATTACAAAGTGCTTACCTTTTTGTCCGATATATTTAGGATCGTCAGCATCTCGTCCAGGATTTTCCATAGAAAAGGCATCTGCTTGTGTTGTTACCAGTGTAGCGAAAGCTGTTGCGGACAAGCCTTTTTTTAGAAAATCCCTTCGGGCATTTTTCTCTTCCATCTTCTCTCCTTTTTGAAATTTCCATCATTGTAGCTATAAAAAAGGGGAAAGTAGGGGGAAGTGTATAAATAAAATGGATAATTGTAGCTTACTGTTAATTGACCTTATTCACTATATATCTAATTATCAAATATCACTCTGAAGATCGCACCACTATTACTATTGCTAACAGTAATTTTGCCAGCATTGTTTTTTTCAATAATTATTTTTGTCATATAGAGCCCTATGCCAGTACCACTTGTTGCATGCTTGGTGCTAAAGTATGGCTCAAATACTTTTTCTATCGGCTCCACTTTGACACCTCCGGCTTTATCTATAACTTCTATAATATTTTTATTACAATCTCTATATGCCAAAAGAGATATGCAAGCATTTTTTATCTCTCTCTGTACCGATATATCTTTTGCATTACTTACTAAATTAATGAGTGCTTGAGTAACTTCATTTGGATAAACAAAAATTTCAAAATCATCTTTAATCTCTATATCAAGCTC
>JALULO010000280.1 GCA_027056215.1 Campylobacterales bacterium
CCACCTTTTGCACCACTAGGTATAATAATGGCATTTTTACCTTCTTGTGTTGCCATAAGAGATTTGATTTCATTTCGATAGTCATCTTTTCTATTGCTATATCTAAGACCTCCTCTAGAGATTTTAGACATACGCAAATGCGTGCCTCGGAAGTTTCGATGATAAACATAGGTTTCAAGTTCGGGTTGAATACCTTTCAGATATGGTTTGAGTTGTTCAACATCAATTTTGATTGCAATACTCTCTTTATAAAGATAGTAATTGGTGCGAAGTAGATTTTGCAAAATTTTGAAAAAGAGTTTGAGTATTCTGTCGTCATCACTATTTTTGATCTCTTTAAGTAATAAAATAATCTCTTCATGTGTTTGTTCTAGATATTTTTCTCTATTTTTTTGCGAAGGGTCGAATTTTTTTGAAAAGTATGTAAAAAATGCATTTGTAAGTGTATGATATCTTGCCAAAGTTTGCAAAATTTTTACAATATTAAATTCTAAGATAAGTTGGTTTTCATAGTGACCTAGTGTCCGCAACAATAAAATAGTATGCATACAAAAATTTTGCGTATAGGCAAGTGAAAATAAGGAACAACGCTCTTTTTCTTTACTGCTTAAAGCATAATGTAGAATTTCAATGATATTTTTGGCATGTTTTAAAAGTAAATTAGGATTGTCTACGGTTAGATAAAGTTTTGTCGTGAAAATCGTTTCGTTATGTATTATCAGTGAAAAAGAGACTTCATGGTTTACAATAAAACCAAAATCATGTAAAATAGGGATAATATCAGAAAGTGTAAATTTTGTTTTTGCATAGATTTTTAGTATAGAAGGTTTATCGCTTATTTCAATAGCAAGATGATTGTTCTGTAGTGCGATTTGTAAATCTTCACTAAGTATTAAATCATGACTTTCAATAAGTTGGTTACATATGTCTTGTACGTCTTTTTGCATGAAAACTCCTTAGTTATATTATAGCAAAATCCTTTATGGATTATAAGTATTTAAACGATTAAACCACCCTTTTATCCAACGTTTCTCTCCTCTTTTTGGTGGAGAATTTTCAACTCTTGTTATGAGCAAAGTTTTAGCACATTTTATAAACTCTTTTTGAGGATAGTTTGTACTTTTCATCAGTAAAAGCACTTGTAAAAGTCCCCATCCTTGATTCTTGTAACGTTCTTTTGGATTTGTCCCATCACCTTTAAAATTAAGATAATCGATTAAAATGTAGTCACCATTTGGGCTATTTTTCAATGCATAAAAGATCTCTAAAAGATGTTTTTGTCTCTCTTTTGGCGTAGCTTTTAAGAGCTTTGGTAGGATATTGACTAGTCTACTTTTTATAAATGCTGCTTGCTGTGGTATGGTATGGATTAAAAAAGTTTGTAGCTGTTTTGTATTGCTACTGTGATCCATCTCTTTTGTACTATTCCACGGTGCATACGTTTGGTTTTGAAGCCATTTTGGAAATGTTGTATGTTGGGTTTTGAGATAGTGTATAAACTTTGGAAAGCTCTCTTCAAATCTTTCATGAACACCTTTAGGATACCATATAAAGTGACCGATTCCCAAAGAAGGAAAATTTTCTCCCTTGTTCCAGTGAATCAAATTTTTAGGATTTGCACCACACTCATTTTGATAGATTTTATAGGCGATTGAATCTTCTTGTAATTGTGCAGGATACAGTGTACTACAGATATAAAGTATTACAAAGATACGGACTTGATACGCCATGCTATCTCTTGGTCTGCATACATCGGAACAACAGTGCCATGGGTCTTTGGTACTAAAAAAGGCTTCTTCTCTAAAGTAACCTCTTTTTTAGGTGAGGTATAAGCATAAATCTTTTGTGCATTGTCACTGACAAATGCTTGTAAATTTTCAAGTTTTCCCTCTTCTTCAAAAAGTTGGGCTAACACTGGTAGTGCAATTGGTGCTGTAAAGACACCTGCGGCACAGCCACATGACTCTTTTGCACTTTGTGGATGGGGTGCGGAATCACTTCCAAACATCACTTTGGGATGTGCATTCAGGGCTACTTCCAACAAAGCCTTTTGATCTTCTGGTCTTTTGGCGATAGGTTTACAAAAAAGATGAGGTTGTAACATCCCTCCGGCAACATCATCTAGTGTGATAAGCAGATGATGCAGCGTTATGGTCGCGTAAAGATTTGGATAACGATGCAGTGCTTCAACACTATCTTTGGTTGTGATATGTTCCATGATGATGGTGAGTTTTGGAAACTTTTGTGACAACTCTTCATAAACTGGTATAAACTCTTTTTCTCGATCCATCACAAAACCATTGCTTTCTCCATGGATAAGCAGAGGAATATCTAAATCACTCATCGCTTGAAGTGTTGTGGCGAGTGCATCACTGTCAATCGTACTCACACCACCTTCTGAATTTGTGGTGATACCAGCAGGATAGAGTTTGATAGCATGAATATGCTTTTTTGCCTTTTGTAAAAATGCAAAATCATACGTATCTTTAAAAAAAAGTGTCATCAATGGCTCAAAACCCTCATCCTCTGTTACGGCAAGGATACGCTTTTTATAAGCGACAACTTCTTCAATTGTACTAACTGGTGGAACAAGATTTGGCATAATGATAGCTGCTGCAAAACTTTTTGCACTTAAAGGTGCAACTGTTTTAAGCATTTTACCATCTCTTAGGTGAAGATGCATATCTAAAGGGGCGTGTAGTGTGATTTGCATGAACTATCCTTGTGTACTGTGTTTAAAACTATGCCAACTCTTTTTTCGCTTGCATGATCATAGCATTTAGTTTTTCTTCGTATAGTTTAGCATGATTTTCATCAGTAGATTCAAATCTGGTTACGATGATAGGCGTAGTGTTGGAAGCTCTAACCAATCCCCATCCATCTTCAAAGACAACTCGTACACCATCTACAGTGATGATATCTTTGATCTTTGGAAAGTCTTCAGGTGGATTTTGAAGTAACTCTTTTACTTTATCTATCAGTGGAAATTTTTCTTGTTCAGTTGTTTTGACTTTAATCTCTTCGGTTGAATAGGTTTTAGGTAAAGCGTCTATCTCTTTGTCTAAATCCATACCAGCTTTTACCAGTTCTAAAACCCTAAAAGTGCTATACAAAGCATCATCAAAACCAAAATATCGGTCATTGAAAAAGATATGCCCACTGACTTCAGCAGCAAGATTGGCATCAGTCTCTTTGATCTTTACCTTGAGATTGGAGTGACCTGTTTTGTACATGATGGCTTTTCCGACTTTGTTGATTTCGTCATACATGACTTGGGAACATTTGACTTCCCCTATGATGGTCGGATTGGTCATGCCTTTGGCAAATAAAAGAGCAAGTTCATCACCTTTTATGTTATATTTTTTGGTTAAAACAGCGATACGATCTGCGTCTCCATCGTAAGCAAAGCCTAAATCAAAATCATCTTGAAGTTTTTTCTTGATATCAACGAGATTTGATTCATCAGATGGATCTGGGTGATGATTTGGAAATGTTCCATCTGGTTTGCAATAAATCCCTTCATAATCTAATCCAAGATTATCAAATATTTGTGTGATCGCTACACCAGCTACACCATTGCCACAATCTAAAATGATTTTTTTCTCTAATCCTTTTAGTGAAACAAACTCTTTTGACATAAAGTCAATATAACGTTTCTTTGCAGGGATAAAAGTTGCTTGGATATTATCTTCGATAAGCATATCTTGATTTTCCATGATCTCTTTACCCAGTGCATAAATAGCATCACCAAAAAATGGATATTTGTCTATGGTGATTTTAAAACCATTATATTCTGGAGGATTATGTGAACCTGTAATCATGACAGAAGCAGAGGGTGTGATACCGTCAAACTCTTGGTAGTTGGAAAAGTAGTTGATTGGCGTAGCAACAAGTCCCATTGTTAAAACTTGAACACCGGCTTTGTTGAAACCACTTGTTAGCCAGTCGTGCAGGATAGGGGAGTGTGTTCTTGCATCATACCCGATAGCAACATAGTTGCCTTTTTGTTTTACTTTTTGTCCTAAAAAGTATCCGATTAATTTTACGCTTTGCTCATGTAACTCTTTGTCAAAGATGCCACGAATATCATATTCACGAAAGATTGTTTGCATGATTGTTTCCTATTTGATTGTTATGGATTGGATGATCTGTTTTTCGACAGGTCTGTCACCTCTGAGTGTTTTGGTGTTTTCTATCTTTTTCACGACATCAAAACCATCAACCACTTTTCCAAAGATCGTATAACCACCGTTTAGCCAAGGAGTTGGTCGAACTGTTATAAAAAATTGGCTACCGTTGGTGTTTGGACCTTTGTTTGCCATGGCTAGCAATCCTGGTTTATCAAAAATGACATTTGGTTTATATTCATTGTCAAAGTCTTTATGCCAGATAGATTCACCACCTCTTCCTGTTCCTGTAGGGTCACCGCCTTGAATCATAAAATCTTTGATCACACGATGAAAGATAACACCATTGTAGTAACCTTTTTGTGCTAGTTTCGTAAAGTTCTCAACTGCCTTTGGTGCGACATCTGGATAAAGTTCCAATGTGATTGTCCCCTGATTGGTCTTCATGATAGCCGTGGGGTTCTTAGCAAAGAGTGAAGTTGCGATGATTAAAAAAAGAAAAAATAGACTTTTTTTCATGTTTATGTATCCTTTGGTATAAATATAGAATATATAGTGTAGTAAGAATTTGATAAATAGTTAGTCTGTTTCCTTTAAGCGGGGAGATCTTATCAGAATTAACTGATAAGATCTTGTCTTTTAAATTTATAGACTTTATTTTTAATTTTTTCCAATATCCCTGCGCCGATAAGTTGTTTGAACATATTAACAACTGTTGGCTTACTAACATCTAGTGCTTCCATGATGTCTTGATAAGAACCATAAAAGATATTTTCTTCATCAAGATTGTCAATGATAAACTTTAAAATCTCAATTTTTTTACCGCCAACTAGTGCAGATAGCGAGTCTACTACATGCGCACATCCCTCAATCTCTTTTTTCTGTATGATAGGTAGCATAACTGTATAGATAGAGTTGATCAAATCTTTGATATTGATAGGTTTGATGATATATCCATCCACTTTCAGATTGATTGCATCTATGAGATACTCTGTATCAGTATGGGCAGTTGTGATAACGCACGGTATGTTTTTTTCATGCTCTTTTTTTAATTTTTTAATCATATCTATACCATTCATCACTGGCATATTAATATCAGCGACAATAATGTCGATATTTTTATTTAGAGCAATTTCAAGCCCCTCTTCACCATTTGTTGCTGTATGGACAGTTTTGACAAAGTCATCCAAAATTAACTTTGTTTGGTTCATTACATCCACATCATCCTCTACATAGAGTAATTCCAAATTTTTTAGGCTATTCAAATCCACTATCAACTCCTTTTTAGCATCTCTTTTAATTAACATTTTGAAACTATAGCAGATACTTTATTATTTTTTAATAAAATTGGAAAGAAAAGAGAAGTATTTTAGTAAATTGTATAAAATATTTAACAATATGTTTCAAAT
>JALULO010000281.1 GCA_027056215.1 Campylobacterales bacterium
AGATTTGATAGTGTAGATTTACTTGATATCATAAAAGTAATCTCAAAAGTAAAAGATGAAGTAAGACCAGATATTATATTTACTCACTATGAAAATGACTTAAATATTGACCATCAGATAACTTATAAAGCAGTTATAACAGCAACAAGACCGATGGAAGATGAGTGCGTGAAAGAAATTTATAGTTTTGAGATTTTGTCATCGACAGAATGGAACTATCCTCTCTCTTTTTCACCTGACACCTATTATGACATTAGTAAAACATTGGATAAAAAGTTGGATGCTATGCAAGCATACAGTTCTGAACTTTGCACTTATCCTCATCCACGAAGTTTAAAAGGTATATCCTTAAATGCACAATATCAAGGAATGAGAGTTGGAAAAGATTATGTGGAAGCCTTTAAATCTATAAGGGCTATAAAGTGAAAAATTTTATTGATTTATCTAATGATGAAAAATTAATGGTTTTGAATTGGAGAAATAGTGGACGCATTCGTGAAAATATGCATACAAATAAAATTATTTCTAAAGAAGAACATTTTGATTTTATAGAGAGTTTAAAAGACGATGAAAGTAAGAAATATTTTTTAATAAATGATATAGGGGTTATCTATTTTAATAACATAAAAAATTGTAGAGCAGAAATAGGACTTTATGCAAATCCTACAAAGTTTGGGGTAGGAAGTCTATTAATGGACTGTATAGTTAATTTTGACTTTGACTCTCTTTGTTTGGAAGTTATTGAAACAAATTACAGAGCTATTGAACTATATTTAGAATATAAATTTCATAAGGTGGATAGAAAAAAAATCAAAGATAAGAATATAATATATATGGAGCGAGTTGATGAGAATAGGAAAGTTTGATTTAAGAGAAGATGGTACTTTTATTATTGCTGAGATGAGTGCAAATCATAATGGAAATTTACAAAATGCACTTGATACGATAAAAGCAGCAAAAGAGGTTGGTGCAGATGCGATAAAGTTGCAAACATATACAGCAGATACATTAACGCTTAATTCCGATAAAGATGACTTTCTCATCAAAGGTGGCACATTGTGGGATGGAAAAAACTTATATGAACTTTATCAAGAAGCACATACACCTTGGGAATGGCATGAAGAACTTTTTGCTTATGCAAGAGAGATTGGCATCGATATTTTCTCTTCACCTTTTGATAAAACTGCTGTTGATTTTTTAGAGCAGTTTGAACCAAGTGCGTATAAAATTGCCTCTTTTGAGATCACTGATTATGCCCTCATCCGTTATACAGCGTCTAAAGGGCGACCTATGATTATCTCAACGGGTATAGCGACTATCGATGAAATCCAAGATGCCGTGGATATTTGTAGAGATGAGGGAAACAATGATATCATTTTACTCAAGTGCACCTCTGCTTATCCTGCACCATTAGACGAAGCAAATCTTATCATGATAGAGGATTTAGCCATGAAGTTTGGGGTTGTATCTGGATTTTCGGATCATACACTTGGCACAACAGCGCCTATCGTGGCAGCATCGCTTGGTGCAAAAGTGATTGAAAAACATTTTATCCTAGACAAGTCTATCGGCGGACCTGATGCTGATTTTTCTTTGGATAAGGAGGATTTTGCACAGATGGTCAAGGCTGTAAGAGATACGGAAAAACTTCTTGGAAAAGTAGATTATTCTATAACAGAAAAGAGAAAGAAATCCAGGCAATTTTCACGAAGCCTTTATGTGGCTAAAGACATCAAAAAAGGTGAAATTTTTACTGAAGAAAATATCAGAAGTGTACGACCTGGATACGGTATGCATCCGAAATATTTGAAGGAGATATTGGGCAAAAGAGCGGTAAAAGATTTGGAGTTTGCTACTGCTTTGGACTGGACAGATATCGATAGATCGTGAAGCAGTCTGACTTAATAGACTGCTTCTTTTTCAAGCTCCTCTTCCAATACAACTTTTTTCTCATTGATGACCTTTAAAATCGCTTCGGTATTGACCATCACGCGATAACACCATTCATGATGAAAAACGATCATTTTCCAGTTTTTATGAATACGTTCTTTTTGACTGCGTTCCGGCTGGATGCTCCAGTAAGCGATGTCATATTCTAAATGTGTCAAAAGTGGTGAAATTAAAAAGCCATAAAACGCTTCGAATTTACCACCATAGTAAGTATTACGTACCTTTGCAATTTTATCTACCAGTTTTTTGGTCTCTTTTTCTTTGATATAAAGATGGATCTCCTGAATGTCGTACTTCTTATATTGATTGATCATTTTTGTGATCTCTTTAAGAAGTTTTGTGACGCGTTTTTGCATTTGATTTGCTATTTTGTCGACTTCATTTATCTTTTGAAAAGATTGTACAATTTTGGCGTATACTTCTTCTTCAGAAGGTTTATTGATTATAATTTTTTGTTTGGGAGTATCAGTATTTACATATGAAGTGATTACTTTTTTAAAAGGCATTTCCAAGCTACCTGCGATTCTGGCACCTCCTTCAGTTGCGTTAATAGTAGTGATATTTCCTTTTTTATTGTTTAGGGCAATCACTTGTTCATAACCACTTAAAAAAAGTTTCCAAACTCTTGTTGTTTTAACTTGACCATTACCTCCATAAGCAGTTATATAATCATCTTTTGTATCACTATGTTTCACTTCATCTTCTCCAAAAATATGATTTTTAGTATGAGATGAACCATCCTTGCCGTATGCTAAATCTTGCCCGATGAGTACGATTTGTTTAAATCCTATTTTTGAAGCCAATTCATATGCCATATTTGCAGAACTCATTCCAATGCCAAGATATCCCCAATCATCAATTTCCATATAATAATAATGTGTACCTGTAGGACGCATACTTAGTTGAATTTGACCTGCTTTGATATTATTTAGTAGTGATTGGTCAACAATTGATGTCAAAGCAAATACAATATCTTTTTGAAAAGCTTTTGAAGTTTTTTCATAAAATTTTGAAGTAAGCTGGATCCTTTCAATAGATGTAACAATATCTGGTTTTATACCTTCTTCTTCTAATACAGGTAATGATGCATCTACAGAGATAATTGTTACATATTGTTGAATCTTTTTCAAAAGTGGTAATTGTTTTGCTAAAGAAGGTCCTGTTGCTACAATGATAGCTGTATCTGTTATCTTGCCTTTTGTTTCCAATTCTCTTAGTGTTGGATTTTTAAGCATTGTAGGTAAGTTTTGAATAAAGTGTTCAAGTCCTAAAAGTTCATCAGTTGCATCGTTTCCTGTGGCATTTGTATAATAAGAAAAAATTTTTATAATTTCTTTATTTACGTTGCTTATATCTTTAATGTATTTATCATAGTATTGAGTATGAATATGGAGTGTATAACTTTTAAAATAAATTTGATCAATATCATTAATAATCAATGCAAAAATACTTGAATCAAATTTTAAAGTATAGATAATTTTAAGCCTTTTGCTTTGTATATCATGTGAAAAGTCAGTGAGGTTTAATGCGATGTAGATTAGCTCTAATTCTGATTCAAATAAATAAAGTGCTTTTAAAAAAGAATTTTCAAGTAACTTTTTATAAAAATATCCATTTCCAACACCATAACAATAGAGTGCGTTGTAAAGTTTATATTTTTCAAAATCTTTTAGAAGTCGTTCGATTTCATCAGAAGGTTGATTTTGATAAATAGGTTTATGATCTCTACTATCTAAAATATTTGCATTAGCGTAACTATCGGTTACAAATACCTCAAAAATTTTATTTGTGGAAATGGTTAATAGTTGATCTGCTAGTTCAGGATTAACAAGTTTTAGAGCTTCTATATTTTTTTGAAAAATATCCATGCATTATACCCTTGGTTTTTAGATAATACATAGCAATTTTTATTCCAATAATACCGTAGGAAAATAATTCCTACAGTATTCACAGAAACGTAATGCTAACTTTCGCTAGCTACGATCTTCTTACTATTGCAACAATCTCATAACATTTTGTTGCGCAGCATTAGCTTGGCTCATTGCATAAACACCAGATTTGGCTAATATATTACGTTTTTGTAAGTTTGCACTCTCTGCCGCAAAATCGACATCCCGTATAGTAGATTCGGCTGATGTAACATTTACTTGTGTTACAGATATATTTCTGACTGTTGACTCAAGTTGATTTTGTGTCGAACCAATATCTGAACGAATCTTATCAATCTGTTTTAGAGCCGAATCAGTTGTTCTGATTGCTTTTTCAGCACCTTCTCTTGTAGTTACATCAATTTTACTTAGTGCACTTGCCTTTGAAAGATTTGCTGAAGCTGCAAATCCAAGTTTAGTTGCCTGTGAGTTTAGTTGAACAGTATGGTCTGAAACAAGGGTTATTTTACCAGTATTTAATTGCGATTTAAGACCGGAAACAGATGTAACATTTGCATCTGCCGCAGAGACTTTAATATCACTACCATCTTTTGCTGTTAGTACGATCTTGCCACCATCATGTGATGCTACAACTCCTGTTTTATTAGATACGGCATTGATTGCATTCATCAGTGCACTATCTGCATCGCCTGCACTAACGTCCACTTTTCCAATGTCTATATCATTTATCTTTAATGATCCTGCACTAATAGTACCAACTTTAGCCGCAGAAACAGCCGTGTGATCAGTTTTTGCAATAGCTGTTACTTCAGTTTTATCAGATACTGCATTGATTGCAATAGCTTTTGCCCAAGCAGAGTCTGCACTATGTGCTATACTTACTGTATCTCCAGCTTCTCCTAAATCTGCAGCACTAGCACCAACTTTAACTGCTGCTGTTAACGCATCTGTTTTGATTGTAAGAGCACCTGTCAATGCAGCGTTTGTAACTGCAGCAGGACCTGTTTGATCCACATGCACACCAATGGCATTTGTTTTTGTATTGGCGATATTGATACCGACAGTCTCTTCAGAGTATGCACCGATATGGAACTCTTTATTTTGAAAAGAACCGTCAAGTAAATTTTGACCATTGAAAGAAGTTGTTTTTGAAATATTGTTTGCTTCTTGCAAAAGTTTATCTATATCTGCTTGAATAGCCTTTCTAGAGTTCGCATTTTGTCCATCAGAAGCTGCTTGGATTGATTTAGTTCTTACCGTATTGATGATGTTTGTATACTCTTCTAAAGCTCCATCAGCAGTTTGTGCTACATTGATACCGTCGTTGGCATTTCTGATAGCTTGTCCTAAACCACTTGCCTGAGACTTAAGTTGGTTGGCGATTGCCATACCTGAAGCATCATCTGCTGCTTTATTGATACGAAGACCTGTACTAAGTGCTGCTAGAGATTTGTCTAATGCTCTATTGTTGTTAACTGAATTCATATGCGAATTCATAGCCGCGATATTTGTGTTTATTCTAAAACCCATTGTAAATCCTTTTTGTGTTATGTTTTATGGCATCCTTGCCACTACAGAAACTAAATCGTACCAAAGTAAAGAAACTTAACCCTTTTTTTGTAATTTTTTACCTTTTTGATATTATTTGATGTAGTTATAGTTTTTATCCAATATATTTG
>JALULO010000282.1 GCA_027056215.1 Campylobacterales bacterium
ATATTAACTAGTAATGTTTAAGTTTACATTTTGTTTGTTTTTTGAATGTACTATTCAAATTAAATTTTTAAATTTACAAGGATCAGATTATGAAAAAATTATTATTATCTTTAGCTGCTGTGGCATATGCAACATCTTTATTTGGAGCCGATGCATATATGATTGAAACGGTGATCAGTAAGAACAAAAAAGTGATTGATTCACCTTCGATTATTGCACCATTTAAACAAGCCGGCGCTGTCGAAGCAAATGCCAAAGGAAATAAATATGAACTTCTTATGGAAGTAGATGAAGAAAAAAATGGGATTGTTACTTTGTATACAAATTTGACTTTAAACGGTAAGTTCCATAAACAAAAAGCAAAAATTCCACTCAAAGAAAAAGTAAATATCAATATGGGAAATATTACTCTCAATGTGAGAGTAATCCCATACCAATAAGGCACTTTACAATTTAACGTAAAAGAGATCAAACATCTTTTACGTTAATATTTTGTTATTAATCTATATTTGTATATACCGCTTGAACATCTTCATCTTCTTCAATTTTATCAATAAGTCTTTCAATATCTTCAAGTTGCTCTTCTGTAAAAGAAACTGGTGAATTTGGAATATATTTTACTGCTGCTTTAGTAGTATCTATTCCCAATTTTTCAACAGCTTTATTTAAATCGCCAAAACTTGTAAACGGTGCATATAATGTGACGTTATCCCCTTCGACTTCCATATCTTCCAAGCCTCCATCAATAAGTTCTAACTCTACTTCTTCCAAATCCATTTCATCTGTCTTTTTAAATTCTATCACACTTTTACGCGTAAACATAAAATCAAGAGAACCCTTATTTAACGATTCACCTCCATTTCTATTAAAATAAAATTTGATATTGGCAACAGTCCGGGTATTATTATCAGTAGCACACTCAACGAGAAGCAATGCCCCATGCGGACCTTTACCTTCATAGTGTACTTCTTGAATCTGATCTGCATCTTTACCAAGTGCTCTTTTAATGGCATTTTCAATATTGTCTTTTGGCATATTTTCAGCTTTGGCATTTTGAATAGCTGCACGCAGTTTCGGGTTCATATCCGGATCGCCACCACCATCTTTTGCTGCCATAGTGATTGATTTAGCAAGACGTGGAAAGACTTTTGACATCTTATCCCATCGTTTTTCTTTTGCTGCTCGTCTATACTCAAACGCTCTACCCATAAATCTTCCTCTTAATATGATTTTTGACGCGATTATAGCAAAGTCTTGTTGGGTTTTACGTCAAATGAAAGTGATTATCCTAAATTATGCAAATCATCCTGACATGGCTGACACACCAAATACATAATCGCATTGTGTATCAATGCAACAACTAAAAATATAAAAGGCAAAAAAATGCTTTTAAAAAACAGAAGCAAAGTTACCGGTATCAAAAGTAACTTTTCATATAAATTAGTAGAATGCTCAACACTTCCATGTCCATCAGAAAAAATCACAAAAGCCATAAAAAGATACAAAAATGTCCATAAAAGAGCTTTTACTTTATGTCCTTGCTGGGTCAATAAACAGATATTGTCTGTTAAGACATATCCTAACCATAAAAAGAGCGCAAAAAAAAGAAAATCTGAGAAATAGTGAAAAATCGTAGTATAAATATTTCCAAAACTTGCCAACACAATCGTTATCACAAAAAAAACTATCGTTATTGCATAATATTGTAATCTATTGGTAGAATTATTTAAAATACTAGAATCAGCCATATATATCCTTCGCTTAAAAAAATTTCATATAAAAAATTCTTATGATACCATAGTAAATTCAATATAATACTTAAAAGCTATCCAGAATTCTTTACAAATGCATAAATTGGGAAAGGATGATGATGATAATCACCAAAATAAATGGAAATTTATGGCTTTTAAAAACAAACGGGTCGATTTTGAGATAGACTTGATTAAATCCTCTAATTCCAAGCCATAAACCCAAAAATGCTTTGATACCCAAGATAGTCTGAAAATACGTCAACCCATCATCACCTACCTCTCCAAAAACCTGTGTAAACATATAAACACCCGTTATAACAGTCACAAGTAGTGCAGGAGGTACAACTTTTCGTACGTGTTTCATGAAAGCTTCACGAGCTTTTTTTGCCTCTTCCTCACTCAAAGAACGCCCGATTTTAGATAAGAACAGATTGTCTGTAAACAAAAAACCACCGTAAATAAATGCCGCTAAAAGATGAATGGTATGTACAATTGTAAAAATGATGAGATATCCTTTTTTTATTTTATTATAACATGTGTTGCTAAAATAATTTTTTAAGATTTTTTACCTACTTCTATGTAAATCTTTTGTACTATTAGGGTTTACTTACATAAAATACAGGAGCTACCATGATACTTTCAACTCCCCTTAAAAGCAATGCTATCAAAATCATGCTACTTGGCAGTGGTGAATTGGGTAAAGAAGTTGCTATAGAAGCGAGTCGTCTTGGTCTTGAAGTGATTGCTGTTGATGCGTATGAAAATGCACCTGCACATCTTGTCGCAAACCGTTATCATGTCATCGATATGAAAAACACAGATGAAGTACTTGAAGTGATTCGAAGAGAAAAACCAGACTATATCCTTCCAGAAGTAGAAGCAATTAGCATAGATGCTCTTTTCAAGGCAGAAAAAGAGGGCTTTCATGTCATCCCAAATGCCGAAGCTGTAAACAAAACGATGAACCGCAAAAACATCCGAAAATTTGCAGCAGAAGATTTAGGTTTAAAAACTAGTAACTATATCTTTGTCACATCATTTGAAGGCTTGATTGACGCTTCCAAAACGATAGGCTTTCCATGTGTTATCAAACCGGTTATGAGTAGTTCAGGACATGGACAAAGTATCGCTAAAACAGCAGATGACTTGGCGCATTCATGGGAGATCGCAAAGGAAGCTAGAGGTGATGCAAGTGAACTTATCGTTGAAGAATTTATACCATTTGATTATGAAATCACACTTTTAACTGTACGAAATGAGACAGGAACAACATTTTGTGAACCTATCGGACATATCCAAAAAGATGGTGACTATATCTTTTCATGGCAACCGATGCAGATGAGTGAACATGCACTAAAAAAAGCACAAACTATGGCAAAAACTGTTACTGACGGTTTAGGTGGTCGTGGTATCTTTGGTGTAGAGTTTTTTGTCAAAGATGATGAAGTTTACTTTAGTGAACTAAGCCCTAGACCGCATGATACAGGTATGGTCACGATGATTACCCAAAGCCAAAGTGAATTTGCACTTCATGTACGTGCTGTACTTGGACTGCCACTTGATTTTTTATTTTACGGAGAAGGTGCCAGTGCTGCTTATAAATCAGAAGTTGAAAGTGTTGCACCTAGTTTTGAGATAGAAGATGCTATATTTGATCAAAATACAATAGTACGTATATTTGGTAAACCTGTTGCACATAAAGGTAGACGGATGGCAGTGGTATTGACATTTGGAAAGGATGCACTTGCATCAGCTAAAAAGAAAATAACAAAGATAAGAGGAATAGTATGAAACATATCAAAAAAATAGCAGATTATTCGATGGTCGGCGGTATGGGTGCCGTTGTGATGGTAGCATTGAGCGGTTGTGGTGATTCAGGACTTCCTTCACAACAAACACCGCAGGAAAACAGTTTTCAACAAGCATCACAAAAACAAGGTGCATTTACAGTGATTCAAGAAATCGCACCAAAACAGTATAAAATCGTAGACGAATATCCAAGCTCAGAAACACGAGTCATCCTAAAAACACTCGATGGGAAAGAGAAGATTTTAAGCAACGAAGAACTTGATACTTTAATCAAAGAAGAAGCGAAAAAGATTGATGAAGGAAAATCACCACTAACCAATCCAGAAGCAAGCAGTGGGATGGGAGGTATGGGACTTGGTCAAACCATCCTTGCTAGTGCGGCAGGTGCTGTTTTGGGAAGCTGGATCGGTAGTAAACTATTTAACAACCAAAACTATCAACAAAAACGCCGAACTTCATATAAAAGCCCACAAACTTATAGTAGAAGTAAAAACAGTTTTGCAAAAGCTAAAAGAGCATCTACCAAACGATCAGGATTTTTTGGTAACAATAAAAAAACAAGCACTAGAAGAGCACCGGCAAAAAGGAGCAGTGGCTTTTTTGGTTCTAGATCCAGTGGTTCAAGAAGTTTTGGAGGCTGATAGATGCATCTTTTAAAAGTAAAACCTTTAACCACCGAGTTTTTGGAATCTATCAACTTTTCATGGCATACTGACTACGATGACAATACCCCTTACCTGGTTGACAAACTTGTTGAAGTTGAAGAGATGCAGGCAAAAGCGTATGCTGTAGCTGCAAATGAGCTCTACGATATGTTTGTAGAAGCTGGTGATTATGTGATCGATAATGATCTTTTTCATGAACTCAATATCCCTTTTAACCTTGTAGATATCATCAAAGCAAGCTGGGAAAATGACGTTCACTGGCATTTGTACGGTCGTTTCGATTTTGCTGGAGGTCTGGATAGAGTGCCTATAAAACTGTTAGAATTTAACGCCGATACACCTACCTTGCTTTTAGATACAGCTATCGCACAATGGGCGATGCTTAAAGCAAATGGACTCGATGAATATAGACAATTTAACAACCTTCACGAATGTATCAAAGAGAATTTTCAACGGCTTGTAACACTAGAAGAGAGTGTTGAAAAGTTTGATGAGTATTATGAAGAGTGGAAGATTCTTTTTGCAAGTGTACGTGATGCACAAGAAGATGAAGATACCACCAAATACCTTCAATCAATCGCACAAGAAGCTGGATTTTTAACAGAATTTGCCTATATAGATGAGATCGAATTTGATCCCGAGGAAGGTATCTTTTTCAATGATGTACAGTATGATTACTTTTTCAAACTCATTCCATGGGAAGATATCGCTATCTCCGAAGGTGAACTTGCCGTGATTTTAACACAAATAGTAAATAATCAAAAGGCTATCATCTTAAATCCCGCCTATGCCTTGATGTTTCAAAGCAAAGCCTTTATGAAAATCCTTTGGGATCTTTTTCCCAATCATCCCCTTTTACTAGAAACATCATTTGAACCACTTGAATCAAAAGCGTATGTCCAAAAACCTACTTTTGGAAGAGAAGGTGAAAATGTCACGATTTATGACAGTGATGGTTCCATCATAGACGAAAAAGAGGGACACTATGATAACTTTAAGATGATCTATCAAGAAAAAGCAACACTCAACACAGATCAAGAAGGAAACTATTATCAAGCCGGTGTATTTTTTGCTTACGAAGGCTGTGGACTCGGATATCGTACAGGTGTACGCCCTATTTTGGATGATGATGCAAAATTTGCAGGACACATCATCAAAGAGTAGTCATCAGACTACTCTTGAACGACCTTTACCTCTTTATGATTTTTTGGTAACAAAATCACGATGTATGGATTGGTAAGAGCCATGGTAACAATTTCATCAAGAGAAGGTTTTTTA
>JALULO010000283.1 GCA_027056215.1 Campylobacterales bacterium
TCAAGTAGCGGACGGGTACAAGTAGGGCAGTTAGAATCTTTTCCTAGTGCTTCGATATTCACTACTTTTTTATGGTTTTCTTCTATGAGTCCATTGTATTTGGCTATTTCTTGGTTGTATTGGTTTTCTTTTTTTTGTATCTCTTTAAGCGTATTGACAGTGATTTGCAATGCACTACTTTGATCTGTTTGTACTTGTATAAGTTGTGCTTTTCTTTCAACATTTTTCTTTAAATCGACTATTTCTTTTTGCGCGTTTTCATACTGTTGGCGTAAGAGACTCTGCTCTTTTTCCAATCCCTCTTTTTTTAAAAATAACTCTTTTTGTTTCTGTAAATCAGCTATAGTAACTTCAAGTGCTTTATAGTTTTGGATGATATACTTTTCTTTTTCATAGGTAATAGTTTTTTGTTGTAGAACTTGAAGTCTATCTTTTGTTTTACTTAGTGTCTCTTTTTGGTTTGCTAATTGTTGTTTGAGCAGTTTAAGGTCTGAACTGAGTCTTGTAAAGAGATCTTTGCTTTTTTGCATCGCTTTGATTGTTTTATCTAAAGTAACAACCTCTTTACTCTTGTTTTCAAAATTTTTAAAAAGCTTATCTATCTCTCTTTGCAACATAGCCAATGATTGGGTTTGTTCTTTTTGTTGCTCTTTTAGTGTAGAAACTTCACTTTCCAGAAGTAGTATCTCAGAAAAACTTTTGATATCGCGATTAAGTTGTGTAAGTCTGGAACGAATTTCAAGTTCTATCTTGTCTATCGTTTCTAAACCCAAAAGTTTGCGAATAATTTTTTTTCTTTCTTCATTTTTTAAACCACTTAGAGCAGTTAGTTCTTTTTGTGACGCAAAAACAGTATGTAAAAAGGCTTCTTTAGTCATCCCAATAAGTTTTATGATTTCGGATGTTACGCCTTTGGCACTTTCTGCTATAAGCACATCATCACTATCGTAAAGGTGCGCTTTTGCAGTCAGGGCTTTTCCTCGCATTTGCCGTACTACTTTATAGCCTTTGCTATCTATCTCAAAAAGCAATGTAACAGCTATCGGATCTTTTGGATCACTTTTTGCATAACGAAGTGTCTCCTTCTCACCTCGTACATCACCATAAAGCGCAAAAGTGATTGCATCAAAAATTGTAGATTTACCAGAACCATTACGACCGACGATACCTGTAAGTCCATCAGAAAACGTTAAAGTAAAATCACTGTATTTTTTATAGTTTTGCATATGAAGATCAATGAGTATCATC
>JALULO010000284.1 GCA_027056215.1 Campylobacterales bacterium
ATCAAAGATCTTTTTCGTCCCGGACATGCAGACTTTACCTACTTCAACAAATATGGTTTCAGAGATTATAGAGGTGGTGGACGAAGTAGTGCCAGAGAAACAGCTGCCAGAGTAGCTGCCGGTGCTATTGCCAAACTTATGTTACAAGAGTTGGGTATCGAGGTGCTTAGTGGTGTTTATGCTATAGATGGTATCACCGCAACACAAATCAACTTTGAAGAAGCAAAAAAAAGTGAGATTTATGCACTTGATCCAACAAATGAAAATGCACAAAAAGAGGCTATATTAAAAGCAAAAAATGAGCATAACTCAGTGGGAGGTGTAGCCCTTGTCAAAATCAAAAATGCTCCTATTGGATTAGGTGAGCCTATCTATTATAAGATGGATGCATTGCTTGCAGATGCTATGATGAGTATCAATGCCGTAAAAGGCATAGAAATAGGTGAAGGTGCACATGCATCGGAACTTTTAGGTACACAAAACAATGATCAAATCACAAAAGATGGTTTCCTCTCGAATCACAGCGGTGGCATACTCGGAGGCATAACAAATGGTGATGATATCAATATCAAAGTCTCTTTTAAACCTACTCCTTCTATCTTTAAAGAACAACAAACTATAGACATACATGGAGATGAAGTAACGTGTGAACTAAAAGGAAGACATGATCCATGTGTTGCAATCAGAGGTTCTATCGTTGCCGAGGCTATGGCTGCACTCGTAGTTGTAGATATGCTTTTACTCAATCTTGGCAGAACGATGAACAATCTTAAAAAAGTTTACAATAAGTAATGTTTTATTTACTGATTTCTGCTTTTATGTTTCTTTATGAAACGGTATACTCCAAAAAGTAAACTTTTATTTATTTTATTCACCTTTTATTTACTTATTAAGAAATACTTTCCTACACTTATCTTGTAAAAAGAATCTATATACAAAATATAGGTTTCAAGATGCTGTGCAGATTTATCTGTCAATAGATTTTTAATCAGGAGGAAATTATGAAATTTTTTACAAAAGTAGCCATTGCAACAGTTGCATTAGCAGGTATGCTACAAGCAGACGTTACACTTATCGGTGTAGACGGAGGACTAACAGTACTAAATGCCAGAGTTGGTTTTAATGCAGGATTAACCGTAGGTAGTGCACATCATCACAGTGCTTGTCCATCAGCAGTCACTACGGTTACAACTTCAAGAACGTATACAACAAACCCTTGTTCTTATGTATGTGGACCATGTGTTGTAGTAAAACCACCTTGTCCTAAACCGACACCAAAACCAGCTTGTGCTTGCCCGTGTAGATAAGCATGATCCATCGGAAGTTCACTATTTCTTTGAACTTCTGATTTTTAGCATACTTTTATTATCATGAGATATGATAATATGTCCTTTATGTCAAAACAAACACCATACACTTTTTCACACAAGTGAAAACAGAGAATACCACCATTGTGATCAATGTGATCTTGTCTATGTTCCTAAACACTATTTTATAAACCAAACTTTAGAAAAAGAAAAATACGATCACCATCAAAACAGTCCCAAAAATCTCGGTTATGTAAAATTTCTTGATAAACTTCTCATCCCTCTTCAAACATACTTGCCTACCCATGCTAAAGGTTTAGATTTTGGATCGGGTCCTGGTCCCACTCTTTCTGTGCTTATGAAACAAAGAGGCTATGATATGAATATTTATGATTATTTTTATGCACCAGATCGTAGTGTTTTTAGAAATAAATATGATTTTATAACAGCAACTGAAGTTATCGAACATTTGCACAATCCACTTCATGAACTCACAAAGTTATGGGATTGTTTAGAGCCTGATGGCATATTGGGGTTGATGACTGCATTTCGTATTGATGACTTTGCAAACTGGTACTATAAACGAGATTTGACACATATCTCATTTTATACACAAGCTACTTTTACATGGATTGCAAATTATTTTAATGCCCAGCTTATTATTCCACAAAGCGGTGTCATAATCCTCCAAAAAAGTAAATATTAAGCCAATCATTCCTATAATTAGACCAATCAGTCTAGTACAAAGGATAAATTTATGTTTTGCTATCAAAAAAACACATTACAACAAGAGCGTTTAGAGAAGCTATTTCGAAAGATCAAAGTCATCTATGGTGCACTTCCTCCACAAATGGTGTGGTTAGGAAATATTGAAGCTGACTATCTGGAGGATTTTTTGAAATCCGTGCTAAGAATGGTTCATCATCCGCATATCAATCCAGATTTTTTTGGATTTATCCGCCTTCATGTAGCCTATAAAGAGGATTATAAATATTGTAAAATGTTTAACACAAAGTTACTGCTTTCAAAAGGATTTTTGCAAGAACAGTTAAATCTTGCTATAAAAAATATTTCAGATATCCCTTTTGAGCAAAACTACCAACTTCTAGCACAGTTTGCCCTTAAATCCATCTATCAAAGCACCCACGTACACTGTCATGATTTTGATATACTTTATAAACAAGGTTGGAATCAAAAAGATGTTTTTGACGCGATAGAACATACGGGAACTATCTTTAGAAATGGACGTATTTTAACAGCTTATAGTAAAAAAGAGAGCTTATGAATATCAATGATATCCCTTTTGCAAATCATCTTAAGATCAGTGAAGATGGTTGTTTAGAAAACAATCCACAGTTACAAAATCACCTCCAAAGCCTTCATGCCGGTGCCATTTATACTTTGGCAGAAACTGCAAGTGGTATGCACCTTCTCAAAACTTTTCCTGATTTACAAAATGAGGTAATCGCACTACTACGTGAGTCTAGCATCAAGTATAAATCTCAAGCATATTCTAAAATCAAAGCATATGCTTTTATAGAACAATCGGATAAGGAGATTTTTTATCAAAAGCTACAACAAAAAAGATTTTCAATGATAAGGATAAAAGTAGATGTTAAAGATCAAGAGAAACAAACCATTGCAATTGCAACATTTACATGGTTTGTTTCCTATAAATAAGATCTATTTCATAGCGATATTGGATGTTTTTAAATCATATCTGTTTTTTAATTGATCTAACAGCTCATCCCATTTTACGATATGTTCACGTCGCATAACACTTTGATATGTTTTAGAAGACCACTTTACAAAAGACATAGGGTTTAACCATTTATATAAATAACGAACTTCATAGTGCAAGTGCGGTCCAGTACTTCTGCCGGTATTACCCGTATAAGCGACAAGATCACCTTTTGATACATATGTACCAGCTTTTACGGCAAATTTACTCAAATGTCCATAACCTGTTTTAAACCCAAATGGATGATTAATCAATAAAAAATTTCCATATCCTTTTTTCTTTTGTGCATATTCAACAACACCATCAGCTGGGGCATATACAGGAGTTCCAACATCTGTTGCGAAATCGACACCAAAATGAAAAATTCTTTCTTTTAGAATGGGATGCATTCTATATCCAAACTTGTCGGTAATACGCTTATAGTGCTTTAACGGCATACCTGTTGGAACACTATGATTTAACAATGTTAATTCAGCTACGCTCAGCTTAGCCGCATGGACATTTTGTAAACTTTTTTGTTTTGCCTGTTCTACGCGTTCATCAAATGCATCAGAAATATCAGGCTTAAGCCCTATAATTTTTTCAATTTCAGAGAGCTGATTATTCATGGTTGATAACTCTTGCCCTTTATGCACAATTTTTTGTTCTAAAGTAGTTTTCACATTTTGTAATTTATTATTTTCTCCTACTAACAACTTTTGCGCTTCTTTATAGTGCAGCGTTTTCATATCTAACTCAGATACTTGGGTGGACAGTGTTTTGATAAAAATCGCACCAATAGCTATTATAGCAATGATACCTATGATAATCCACCATACCAATTTTCGCATTAACTGATGCAGGGTATACTGTTTTGAACCATTGATATCACTAATTGTAATCATGAATTTATTTTTCATTTTTTTGCCTAATTTATTTTGTAGTAAAAAGATTCACTAAATCTTTTAAAACTGTATCAACTCGCTTATGTGATACTTGGCATGTTCCAGCATCTTCATGCCCACCACCGTCATATTTTTTCACTATTTCATAAATATTATGCTTATTGCTTGTATTAAAAATTGATTTTCCAAGAGCCAATACTATATTTTGATTACTAACACCTTGAAAAACATGAATTGAACCAGATACTTCAGGAAAAAGTGCATAAACCATAAAACGATTTCCTGGATAAATAACATCCTCTTCGCTAAAGTTGATAACAGCAATATCTCCATCAACTGTTGTACAGCGTTTTAGCTGATCAATAAAATTCTGATGATACTGCGTATAAATGTCTACACGTTCTTTAACATCTTCATCAGCTAAAATACCCTCAATATCCTTTTCAAGACAGAGCGTAGGCAGTTTTTGCATAAGTGCATAATTTGAAATCTTGAAATCTTGGAATCGTCCCAAACCTGTTCGAGGATCTGTTAAGAAGATTAACAAATCCCATCCAGATGGTGAAAGAACTTCTTCTTTAGAAAAATTCGCTGATTTTGATTTGTTAGCAGCTTCCACCATTAGTGCAAATTTTTCACCAAATACTTCATCACCACCGTTGTATTCATAGATGATTTCTGAAACTGATTTTGCATCTGTAAAAATCGTATGATTTGTATTGATTTGTATTTTATCATGCGAATCAAACTTATGATCAAATGCCATATAAGCATCTTTGACATATGGTAAATTTGTCACTATATCATGTTCATCGATTTTTACATTGCCGTCTTGTACTTCTTTGGGATGTACAAAAAGCATTTCATCGACTAAATCAAGCTTTAAGAGCAAAGTTGCGCTAATAATGCCATCAAAATTACTTCTGGTTACCAATCTATATTTTTGTTCTTCTTGTTGCATATCTGACCTTTATCTAGTTATTTTCTAAAGGCACACGTAAACGTTGCCCTATATATATATGATCTGGATTTTTAATCAAATCCGGATTTGCTTCCATAATACGATTATATGCTTTTGCTGATCCATATGCTCTTTTGGCAATTTTAGAGAGTGAATCACCTTGTTTAACAACAATTACACGCATTTCATTTGATCTGGTTACTACTTCTTTTTTAATGGAACTAGTATACGAAGATTGCTTTTTATTATTTTTCATGTCATCTACAACATTACCGATTTCTAATGAAAGATTTGCTAAATCGTCATAGGTATTTTTACTTGTTTGTACAACAACTTTATTATAATGATCAACTTTTTTTGTACTTTTTTTCGTTTTGGCTTTATAAATCTTATCCTGATTAACATGCAATGGAACATCTTCTTTGATATCTTCAAGCTGATCAACTTCAACATTATTTAGTGCTGTTACAAGTGCTTTATCTTTTGGTGCATCTGATACTTTAGATGATGATCCACTATCATCTATCTGCTTTTTATCTGTTTGTTTAACAGTTTGGGTTTG
>JALULO010000285.1 GCA_027056215.1 Campylobacterales bacterium
CTAGTTATGGTGTAAATCCACCAGATTTAAGTCATGTAGGAGCTCTTTTAGATGATCGTTTTTTAGCGGCACTTATTAAAAATCCAACACATGCACTTAAACTTGAACATAAGTTCAATGATAGCAGACCATTTCCTATGACATCATTTATGGGTGCGGGTGGTAAGATTGATCAGGAAGTTGCAGATATGGTAGCTTATCTGAAACAAGTTTCTTCCAAGGAAGAGGTTACACCTAATCAAGCATATGAGATGGCGTGTGGAAGATGTCATGCAATGCGTTATGCTAAATGGACACAATTAGGTGAAACACCTAAATTTAAGTATAAAAAAGATGAACTTGCATACAAACTTAAAGTTGTTGAGTATCAAGATCATTTAAAAGCATATATGGGCAAATTACCTCCGGATCTTTCTATTATCATTAGAGCAAGAAGTGAAGAATTTCTCAAAACTTTTGTTGAAAATCCTCAGTCTCAGCTTCATGGAACTGCGATGCCACGTGTTGGGTTAACAGCAGAAGGTTATGAGAAAGTGGTAAAACACCTTGAAGAGGTTGGAGATCCTAGCAAACCAGCGCGTGATGCACTTGGTTGGAAAGTAATCCTTTGGGCTGTAATCTTTACAGTATTAGCATATCTTTGGAAACAAAAAATCTGGAGTAAGCTACATTAAATTATCTAGCATAAGAGAGTAAAATCTCTTGTGCTATTTAGATCTACTTATCACGACATCTGATATCTTTTCTTTTAATAGATAAAATTGGTTGTTTTTATCAAAAGAAATAATACCCTCGCCCTTAATAGATCCTCTTTTCTTAAATATATATGAACATTGTTTATCTCTACAAGTAAGCACTATTTCTTTTTTATTTTTTAAAATATATTTTTTGTATGTGGGTCTGTGTGTAATGGCTTCTGAAAGAACAAACAAAATTTTATTTTTGTCTTTGCGAAACTTTGCATCTTTGATAATGGGTTTATAATCATCATAAAATACAAAATGGTTTTTTCTAAGAAGAATTTTTGCTATAAAATTAGTGACTTTTGCATCTAAATAATGCTTTTTTAGTGTTTGCAGTGTTTGTATCTCACCAAGTTTTATACCCTTAAATGTAATCGTATAATGATCTGCACGTGCACTTAATGTCGAAGCTACTAAGGTTGCCAATACTAGATGCTGATAAAACTTCATTGTAATCCTTGAATTAAATATTGCTTATGTATAATAATAGTTACTTGTGTAATATTCGTGAAAGTGTGATATAAAAGATTACTCTTTTATATCATCTTGATTTTGTTTATCGGAGGAAGAAGGTGTAATATAATCAATAATAGAGCTTAGTGTACTTTGTGCTTCTTTTTCTTCTTTCTCTTTATCTTCTTGAAGTTGAGAACTAAATGCACCTATTGAGATAAGTTTTTGATATCTTGCTTCAAGTCGCTCATCATCTGAGAATGTTTTAAGTTCATTTACCGTTGTTAGAAAATAATCTTTTAATGCATTGATACTTGATGTTTTACTTCTATGTGCACCGATTAAAGGTTCATCAATTACATCATCTATAAGTCCCAATTCATTTAAGTCTTCTGCCGTAATTTTCATAGCCTTTGTAGCTTGTTCTTGCTTCTTTGGATCATTCCAAAGAATAGCAGCACAACCCTCAGGTGAGATAACACTAAAAACAGAATATCGCATCATCGCAAATTTGTCCGCAACACCGATGGCCAAAGCACCACCACTACCGCCTTCTCCGATGACAATAGAGATGATAATGGCATTTAAATCACTTAATTCATAAAGATTTTTTGCAATTGCTTCGCTTTGCCCTCTCTCCTCAGCGCCAATACCTGGATATGCACCAGGAGTGTCTATGAGAAAGAGTATAGGGAGATTAAATTTTTCAGCTAATCTAGCGGCTCGAAGTGCTTTTCTATAGCCTTCAGGGTGGGGCATTCCAAAATTTCTTTTGATTTTATTTTTTGTACCTCGTCCTTTTTGTTCACCAATAATGATGGTTTTTTGTCCATCAATTTCACCGATATAGCATACCATGGCTTCATCATCACGAAATTGCCTATCCCCATGAATTTCATATGCATTTTCCATTATCCCACGTATATAATCAAGTGCATAAGGACGATTAGGATGACGCGCAAGTTGGAGTTTTTGATAATCAGAGAGGTTTTTGTATGTCTTTGAAATCTCTTTTTCAAGGTTTTTATCAAGTATTTCAACAGCATCCGTGTCATTTTTTGCTTTAGCTTCACGGATGTCTTGATCAATCTGTTGAATACCTTTCTCAAAATCTAGGTAAGTTACCATAGAATACCTTCGTTATATTTTTTTTATGATGATTGAACCGTTTGTTCCTCCGAAGCCAAAAGAGTTACTCATGATTATCGTAAGTTCAGCTTTCCTAGCAATATTTGGGACATAGTCAAGATCACAGTCTGGATCTTCATTCTCGTAGTTTATCGTTGGAGGAATGATAGAATCTCGTATCGCCATAAGCGATATAACTGCTTCTATCGTACCTGCAGCACCTAAACAATGACCTATCTGACCTTTTGTAGAACTAACCGGTGGGCAATTTTCTTTAGAACCAAAAAGCATCTTCATGGCAGCTGATTCATTTTTATCATTTGCAGGAGTACTTGTTCCGTGTGCATTGATATAATCAATCTTTGGACGACCTGCCATTTCATAAGCTGCTTTCATCGCACGATATGGACCGTCTACTACTGGTGAAGTGATATGGTTGGCATCACCACTTTCACCAAATCCAATAACTTCTCCATAGATACGTGCTCCTCTTTTTATCGCACTTTCATACTCTTCTAGAACCAATGCTCCCGAGCCTTCTCCCATAACAAAACCATTTCTAGTCGCGTCAAAAGGACGTGAAGATTTTTCAGGTGTATCATTGTCCGTGGAGAGAGCTTTCATAGATGCAAAACCACCGATTCCTACATCACATATCGCAGCTTCCGCACCAACAACTAACATCTGATCAGCAGTTCCTAGCATGATAGATTTTGTCGCATTTGCTATAGCATGTGTTCCTGCTGCACAAGCAGTAACATCTGAGAGATTTGGACCTTTTAATCCATGTTCTATAGAGATGAAACCACCAAGCATATTAACAAGTGCGGAAGGAATAAAAAATGGAGATATCCTTCTGGGTCCTCTGGTATGAGAAACAATAGAATTCTTTTCTATATTTGTTAAACCTCCGATTCCAGAAGCAGATACCAAACCAAAACGTTCATTATCATAAGTATCAAAATTTGCATCTTCCATAGCTTCTTGTGCTGCCTTGATACCAAATTGGATAAATCGATCAGCTTTTTTGACATCCTTTGGATTCATAACAGTTTTAGGGTCAAAATCTGTGATCTCACCTGCAATTTGTGCAGTATGCTTGGATGCATCAAATAAGCTAATGCTTTTAATGCCACATTTACCTTCAACGATGGCCTTAAAAGAACTCTCTTTTTCCATGCCAACTGCATTGATCATACCTAAACCTGTTACAACAACCCTTTTCAATATCTCTCCTTCATACTACCATTTTTACTTAGAATATATTTCAACAAAGACACCCCGTGGGGGTGCATCTTTATGAATTATGTGTTTCGATGTATTTTAATGCATCACCAACAGTTGCGATACCTTCTGCGTCAGCATCAGGAATCTCAATGTCAAACTTCTCTTCAAGTGCCATTACCAATTCAACTACATCTAGCGAATCAGCTCCTAAATCTTCAACAAATTTTGAATCCTCTTTTACTTCATCAGGATTTACATTTAGTTGTTCAACTACTACTTCTTTTACATCATCTATTAATGCCATTTTTTCTCCTTGTATTAAGTGTAGGGTATAATACCAAAAAAAGGTTAAACTTCAAAGCTAGACATACATTCCACCATTGACTTTTAAAATTTCTCCTGTTATGTAACCTGATGCATCACTGAGTAAAAATGCAACAGCCTTAGCGACATCTTTTGGATCCCCAAATCTTTTAAGCGGTATTTTATCGGTATATGATTTTTTGATATCTTCGCTTAGTTCATCAGTCATATCTGTTGCGATAAAACCCGGTGTAATAGCATTGTATCGTATACCTCTCGCTGCTCCTTCAAGTGCGAAACTTTTTGTCATGGAGTTCATAGCACCCTTACTGGCACTATAGTTGACTTGACCGATGTTTCCAGTTTCACTGACGATCGAAGAGATGTTTACAACACTGCCAAAACGTTTTTTACTCATCGCCTTTAAAGCTTCTCTACATCCAAGAAATGCAGAATCAAGATTTGTTTTGACAACATAATCAAAATCTTCTAGTTTCATGCGAAGTGCAAGCTTGTCATTTGTGATACCGGCATTATTTACCAGATAAGATAATGCTCCATCACTTTGGACGATTGTTTTGATAGCGTCTACAAAACCAGCTTCATCACTCGCATCAAAACAGATCACCGCCGCTTTCCCCCCATTTTCCTCTATTTCTGCTTGAAGTGCATCTGCAAGTTCTGGTTTTGAACGATAGTTTATCCATACTTTTAAGCCATACTCCGCTAGTACTTTTGCAATCTCCTTGCCGATTCCTTTACTCGCACCTGTTATAAGTACATTGCTTCCGGTAAAATTCATAAAATTCCTTTTGTCTTGATATGATCATGATAATAAAAAGTGGATAAATATTTGAATATTTTGTATAATTGTTTCAAAAAATAGAGGGGAATTTTATGAAAAAGTTATTTTTTGTATTTTTAATAGTATTTTCATCACTACTTTTTGGAAAAGATATGATATTGCAAACACTGAAAAACAAAACGATTCATATCGTTGATTTTGATGGAAATTTATTGTTTCAGGATGAAGGATATAGAAAGAAGAAAGTGTTGTTTTTCTTTTTTGGTACAAGATGCCCCTATTGTGAAAAAGAGATTCCACAAATCGTTCAGATGGTTTCAAGTAGCGGTCTTCGTATTATTGGTGTGCAAGCACAGTTTCCGGTTTCAGATAGAACGCTTAAAAAGTTTATCGAAAAAAAGAGAATAAACTTTGATGTCCTCTCTTCAAAAAGTGGCAACAGATTAGTACGATATTTACAAAAAAGAAGACTATGGGTAGGTGGGGTGCCTTTTTATGTCCTTAGTGATAAATTTGGAAATCTTGAACCTTTGGAGATAACAGAAGTGTTTGAAAAAATGGTTGGTAGCAAACCTATACTAAAGTGATACAAACATAGTTCTTATCTATACGCATACATGAGATTTCCTAACCATTACAACAAAATCGTTACAAAACTACACAAATACAAAAAATAACTAAAAAAACTGTAAAAATCCTAAAGTAAATTTTCTGATTAAATTATTTTAATC
>JALULO010000286.1 GCA_027056215.1 Campylobacterales bacterium
CATCAGTATATGTTAGAGCCTATAAAAGGCAGTCGTGTTATGATCTGTGGTGACAATGCATCCGCTGAGGTTTTAGATGGCTATCTTGATGATCTTGATCTTTTGGTTCATGAAGCTACCTATACACAAGATATCTTTGATCATCTCAAAAAAAAAGTACTGCATTCAACTGCCAAAGATTTGGCAAAAACAGCCCAAAAACATCATGTCAAAAATCTCATCGCAACGCATATCAGTCCACGGTACAGTGAACATAGTAAGTATGATATCTCTATACTCTATGATGAACTTAAAGCGTACTATGATGGTAGGGTTTTTGTTGCCAATGATTTTGATGAATATGAACTCAAGCGATCGGAAGGTGTGATCAAAAAACTCTAAAAATATTTCATATTGACATATTTTTAGAGTTTGATTTTGTTTTGTGTTAGACTTTTTACATGGATATTTATCAAAAATTAGCGATTCTTTCTGATAGTGCAAAGTATGATGTTTCATGTTCTTCAAGTGGAGCACAGTTAAACTTCCAAAAGGGGATGATTGGGTGCAATCACCAAAGTGGGATTTGTCATACCTTTACAGAAGATGGGCGTTGTGTCTCTTTACTGAAGGTACTTTTGACAAACTTTTGTATCTATGACTGTAGTTATTGTATCAATCGCCAGAGCAATGACAAAAAAAGGGCGATGTTTTCACCCAGAGAATTGGCTGATTTAACGATCAACTTTTATAAACGTAACTATATCGAAGGATTGTTTTTAAGTTCGGGTATCTTTGAAAGTGAAGATAAGACGATGGGGCTTTTGATAAAAGCCTTGGAGATACTGCGATTTGAGTATCGATTTAATGGGTATGTTCATCTCAAACTCATTCCTGGAGCATCAAGAGAGTTGATCGCTAGGGCTTGTCAACTTGCAACAAGAGTGAGTTCAAATCTGGAGTTACCCTCAGCCAAAAGTTTGAAACTCTTAGCCCCACAAAAAACACAAAAAAGTTTGATGTTACCACTCAAAGAGGCAAGAGATATTACCCTAGAAAAAAGAGATAAGCCTATTCCTATGAGTACACAGCTCATCATCGGAGCAACACCTGAGAGTGACTTTGATATCCTCAAACTCTCTTCCAATCTTTACCAAAAAGCACTTTTAAAGAGGGTCTATTATAGTGCCTATATCCCTGCAAATGATGATAAAAACCTCCCCTCTGTACAGAGTGCACCACCGACACTGAGAGAACATAGACTTTATCAAGCAGATTGGCTTTTGAGATTTTATGGGTTTGGTTATGATGAGATTTTACAAAAACGCAAAAATCTTGATCTCGATTTTGATCCAAAAACGATCTGGGCATTAGATCATATGGAACTTTTTCCTTTGGAGATAAATCATGCTGATAAAAATCTTTTGATTCGTATTCCCGGTATAGGTATACGGGGTGCACAAAAGATCATCAAAGCTAGACGTTATGGTATCTTGCGGTATGAAGAGTTGAAAAATCTTGGTATCTCTCTAAAACGTGCAAAATATTTTATCACCATAGGAGGCAGATACTACGGCGATAAAGTCTACTATCCTGAAGATATCAAAAGAGCATTATTACAACCTGTGAAAAAGCGTTTGTACCAGCCTTCGCTTTTTGATTCTTACATACCCGCTGCGACAGGTGAGTTATGACGTATCTTTATGATGGTAGTTTTGAAGGTTTTTTGACACTTGTCTATGATAGTTATACCACAAAAAGAAGTGCCACAAAGATCATCAAAGATCCTCATGATATAGATCTTTTAGATGCGTTAAGCAGTATCATCACCAATCGCACTTATGCGACAAAAGTATTACAAAGTTTGCAGAAACGGTTTGAAAAGAGGTATTTTAAGAGAATTTTTCATACCTTTTTATGTGATAGTAGAGATTTTGAAAAAGCACTTTATGATTTTGTGATACTGGGCTTTCGTGATCAAAAGCTCCTCGAAGATATCCGTCATCCTTCTATCTTTTATCTTGAAAAACTAGAGCATGAATATTTTAGGCACTTGCATAAGATGTATGGATTTGTACGTTTTGAAGAGCTTGAAAATGGTACTTTATATGCCAAGATAGAGGGGAAGTTCAATCTTTTGCCTTTTTTGGGTAAACATTTTCAAAAACGTCTTGATGGATTAGATTTTATACTTCACGATACAGACCGTTCGTTGGCGTATCTTTGTCATGAGGAAAAAGGATTGATACAAGAAGTCGTAGAGTATGAAGCACCTACATTGTCAAAAGAGGAGCTAAAGTTTCAAAAGTTATGGAAAACATTTCTCAAAAGTGTTACGATACAAGAGCGTAAAAACCCAAAACTTCAACAAAGCTGGGTACCGCTTTTGTATCGTCAGTACATGCTTGAGTTTGATTAGTCGTAGTCACCTGTGAGTAACTGGTCTATAGGATCAACATAACGTATACCTTTTCTTTTGGAATACAATTTTACAAGCGTATTAAATAGTTTAGTTTTGAGGGGATTGATAATCACTTTAAACGCATATCCCTCTTTTTGTATTGGACTAAAACGTTCTTTAAATTGTTGAATAGCTGCATATTTAGAGTCAGGTTTGACATTTGTTCTCTCACCACATAGATCAAAGATAGGTGCTTTTGAATGTGCTTTTATGTATTTTATAATTTCAAATTTCAAAAATTGCCCACTACCTTTGTGTGCGCCAAAGATATATCCACCATATAATTCATAAGCTCTTTTATCATCAAAAAATATGGTTGAAACAGTTTGTAAAACACCATCTTTGTAGGCGCCTGCATAAAGACAATGACTACCAAGTGTTTTTTTTGAATGTCTAAAGTACTCCAATGGAGGGTATGCAAGAGATCCTGTTCGGATTGCTGTTGCATAAATAAGCTCATATGTATCTTCAGGAGATACGTCAAAACGTATTTGTATACCATCTTTTATCGCTTGAAGCAAAGCTCTTTGATGGGATTGGTTAAATGAAGAAAAAATAGCTTCATCATCTTTTGTTATATCAATCTCATATGTTTTCCATGGAACATATATACTTTTGGTTGGATAAGTATGAAAAACTGTATAAGATTGTGCTTTATTGATAAAATCACATAATTTATTTTCTTGTGCAAGTTGAACTATCTCATCAAGGAATTTTTTTTCGTCATCAGATGTTAAACCATCTTGAAGATAAATCGTTTCAAGGGTGAAAATCATACGTTTAAAAATCAATTTTTCATCTATGATAAATGGCAGTACAAAGTTCTCAGAAATGAACCATCCATAGTCATCACTTTTAGATTGTAAATAAGCTTCTGATCCAAGTATTGGCAGAGGATATATGATGTTTTTAAATTCTTCTTCAGATTTGTAAATTTTTACCAAAATATCCCTTTAAAAATTTAATTATATAATATAATGTTTATTCTTAATTAATAGTTAAGTATGTTTGTCTAATGGTCTATATATTGGATATTATTTTGATTAGACTCCCACTTGTAAAAGTTTTGTATACATTTTTTGCATAACTGGAACTTTTAGATTAAGTTTTAGGGCTTCTTCAACGATATAACCGCTTAAAGATTCAAGTTCGGTTTTGCGATTTTTTTCAAAATCAAGTTGCATAGAAGTCTTGGAATTTGAAGGAAGATTGTTGGCTTGTTTTAGGACTTTTGCTATATCTTCATCATCGATAGGGATTTGCTTGGCATTGGCAACTTTTTTAATCTCATCAAGAACAGCAAGTACGTCTGCTTTGTGGTTTTGCATCACATTATTCATGCAGAGTTTATAGTATGATGTTAATGTACCAAACGATGCTATAAAAAGATACTTTTTCCAACAATCGTAGCTGATTTTGGTGCTATATTTTGCTTTCAGGTCACTTTGATTGAGTAACTTTTCAAGATCTTTTGCTTGTGGTGCATCAACTTGGCTACCAAACAGAAGATAAAAAAGTGGTGATTTTTTTTCGATACTACCAGGTTTTACGAGATGTGATATGATATAGACACATCCCTCACAAAGGATACACTTAGGTAGGTATTTTTTAAGCTCATGTGCATGATCTACACCATTTGACAAGGGGATGACGAGCGTATCTTCTCCAATGCATTTATCTATAGAGGCACAAGCAGATGGGAAATCATAACTTTTGGTTGTGATAAAGACAACATCAAACTCTGTTTGAGTGCAACTCTCTTTTACTTTTGGATACGTTGTAAAGGCGTTATCAGTATCTATGATATGTAAACCACTCTCTTTGATAGTGGATAACTGTTTACCTCTTGCGATAAGGGTTATATCTGACAGGGCTTTGTGTTGTAACTTTCCTGCAAGATAACCACCCACACCACCTGCACCAACGATTGCTATTTTCATTTTATGCTTCATCATAAAAATATTATAGCGAAAAAATGAGAAAGTGTAAAAAGTAAAAGAGTATAATTTAAAATCACTTTAAAGGAGACAATCAATGCAAAAGTCGTATCTAACTTCACAACCAGATGAAAAGGGATTTTTTGGTCAGTATGGTGGGGCGTATATACCCCCTCAACTTGAAGAAGCGTTTAAAGAGATCAATGAGGCATACGATAAACTCTCAAAATCGTATGATTTTTTACATGAATTACGCGATATTCGTAAACATTACCAAGGTCGCCCAACACCGGTTTACTATGCAAAAAACATGAGTGAATACTGTGGTGGTGGTCGTATATATTTTAAGAGAGAAGATTTAAACCATACCGGTGCACATAAACTGAATCACTGTATGGCAGAAGCACTCTTGGCAAAGTATTTGGGTAAAAAGAAGATCATGGCAGAGACTGGGGCAGGGCAGCATGGTGTAGCACTAGCAACAGCGGCGGCTTATTTTGGTTTGGAGTGTGAGATCCATATGGGTGAAGTGGATATCGCAAAAGAGAAACCAAATGTGATACGTATGCAGATACTAGGTGCAAAAGTAGTGCCCGTTACACATGGACTTAAAACCTTAAAAGAAGCGGTAGATAGCTGTTTTGAAGCATATATCTCACAATCAGATACAGCACTGTATGCGATCGGTTCAGTTGTTGGTCCTCATCCATTTCCAAAGATGGTTAGAGATTTTCAAAGTATCGTAGGTTTTGAAGCAAAAGAACAGTTTGCACAGATGACAGGTGGACAATTGCCTGATTCTATAGTCGCTTGTGTCGGTGGCGGAAGTAATGCTATGGGAATCTTTAGTGGTTTTGTGGATGATCCTGTTAAACTCTATGGTGTTGAAGCGATGGGAAAAGGAACAAAACTCGGTGACAATGCAGCAAGCCTAACGTATGGTAAAGATGGAATCATGCACGGGTTTAATTCGATCATGTTGCAGACAAAAGAGGGTGAACCTGCACCAG
>JALULO010000287.1 GCA_027056215.1 Campylobacterales bacterium
TCGCTTTGATCTGAGCTCTTTGCTTGGTTCCAAAACGGTGCTGTTCATCGATCATGATTAGTGCAGCTTCGGGTATATCTCGGTACAAAAGAGCATGTGTACCTATGATAAAATCATAACCATTCAAATCTTCTTTTTTATTGTCATGGGTAACAAAACCGACTTTGAGATATGAGGGTAAAAACTTTTTCGCCTCTTCAAATATCTGTGATGCTAGTACCGTTGTCGGTGCCATCAAGATCGACTTTGAAGGATAGGCGATCATCACAGATGCGAGTATCACCATCGTTTTACCACATCCCACATCACCCATGATCAAACGTTTTGCTGCGATAGGTGCATGTAAATCCTTTTTGATTTGTGCAATCACTTTGATTTGATCGTTTGTTAATGTAAAAGGAAGGGCTTTTTGAAACACTTCAATATCACCGTTTAAACGCTTTTGTGAGGGAAAGTCAAGCCTTTTCGTAGAGAGTTTTTTAAGATGATTATAAATCTCACTATATTTCAGTGCTTCAAGCGTATCTTCATCAAATCCTTCGTTTTTTACAAAGTCTTGCACATAAGCAACATCGGGATGATGCATAGCTATGAGAGCTTGTGCTCTTTTTTTATCTAGTCCCTCTTGTATCAGTTTTTGTTCACTTAAAAGCTCTTGCATCAATCTTTTAACTGTTTTGTTTTGCAGGGGTGTTTTATATTTGATCTCTATGGTGTTAATCTCTTCTATAATGATAGGTTGAACCATTTGCCAGGCGTTGTATTTGTACTCCATACGACCTTTTAGAAAGTAACGTTTTTGGCTTTGAAACTTACCTCGGTGGTAAGGGGTTGGATGAAAGATGATAGCATTTATCTCATGCGAAAAGTTGTGTACATGAAGTTTAAGTTTGAGATACTTTGGATGATAGGATGAGCTTGTGACAGTGGCATCAATCACATTGATGATACCATCCATCGGTTTTTGTTGAAGATAAAGAATCTCATATGCTTTAGGCGCAATCAGTGCCAAATCGATACTGTTTTGAACGCCTAGCTTATCAAGCCGCTCTTTATCTTCTGTTTTCACTACTTTGTTACGATTGAAAAACTGAGATGATTGATTTCATCATGTGCTTTGATAAAAGTATTTAAATCCTCTAAAGAGAGTTTTTCAATCTTTTCAAGCTCTTTTTGGTGATACCCAACACCGACTCCTTGATAAAACTCCAT
>JALULO010000288.1 GCA_027056215.1 Campylobacterales bacterium
ATTTATGATACAATCGCTTTTTTAAATAATATATAAGGATTTATAACATGAAAAAAATCATACTCATCTTACTAGCACTTATCGTGGTCGCAGGAGGAATATTTTTCTTTCTCAACTCAAAAGACACTTACGATAAAAGTAAGTTTAATACAACAGTAACACCTCAACCACTCTCGGTTCAAAGCAGTATCGACTTTACCCTTCCCGATCAATTCAACAAACCACATACTATATCTGATGATACAAAGATATTAATACTCAGTTTTGCCAAACAAAGCGGACATGATATACGTAATTTTTTAAAAACACAAGGCAATGATTTTTTAAGCAAAAAAAATGCTTTTTTTATTGCAGACGTTAGTCCTATGCCAACCGTTATCCGAAATGCTTTTGCATTACCTGATCTCAAGAAAAGTGCTTATCCCGTACTCTTGATATATGATGAGAGTATTGCAAAACAGTTTAAAGATGAAACAAAAGCTTCTCAAATCATGATTATCTGGCTTGATCACAAAAAAGTATCTAAAATTCAATTTGTCAAAGATATACCATCTCTAAAAAAATTGATATAACTACGTATACTTTATATCATCTTGGTTAACTCTTTGTTAATCAATGATTTATGATTAGTTAATCCTCGTTTTATATACTTAGACTGTAAAAAATAAAACAGGATTAAACTATGAAAAAAATTTTAGCTTTAACATCATTGGTTGCAATTACACTTTCTGCAAATGCAATCGATTTCAATCTTGCAAAAAACGACCCAAAACATGTAGCACCTACTTCTGTAAATGAAGTTCTTTCTTTTCATAATAGTATCAAAGATGTGATGCAAAGTGTTGTCAACATCTCCACAACTACAAAAAATAGCACTTTTAAAAATTCCCCATTTTATCAAATCCCTTCGCCTAGACAAAGAAGCTCACATGCCTTAGGTTCGGGTGTCATTGTTAGTGCAGATGGCTATATCGTAACAAATAACCATGTTGTTGAAAATGCTGATGATATCACAGTCACACTTCCAAAAAGTAAAGAGGAATATAGTGCAAAAGTCATCGGTACAGATAAAGAAAGTGACCTTGCTGTTATCAAAATACAAGCTAAAAATTTACCCGCGATTAAACTTGCAGATGCAAAATCTTTAGAAGTAGGAGATGTTGTCTTTGCCGTAGGCAATCCTTTTGGCGTTGGAGAAAGTGTTACACAAGGAATCATCTCAGCACTGAACAAAAACCGTGTCGGTATCAATCAATATGAAAACTTTATCCAAACTGATGCATCTATAAATCCTGGAAATTCAGGTGGTGCTTTGGTAGATAGCCGCGGTGCTCTTATCGGTATCAATAGTGTCATCATTTCAAGAAGCGGTGGCAACAATGGTATAGGATTTGCCATTCCTATAGATATGGTAAAAAACATCACTACAAAACTTGTTGACAATGGCAAAATCACCAGAGGGTATATCGGTGTCAGTATTTCTGATGTTACAAAGGATTATAAACCGGTCTATAATCATAAAAAAGGTGCTGTTGTTATCACAACTGAGAAAAACTCACCTGCTGAAAAATATGGCATACAGCGTGGTGATCTTATCTATGATGTAAATGGTAAAAGCGTCAAAAATGCATCTGATCTCAAACAACAAATCGCATCATATAAACCTGATCAAAATGTTACACTAAAAGTAGAAAGAAATAAAAAGAATCTTACGCTTAAAGTTGTACTCTCTTCAAGAGATACATTGGCATTTGATAAAACGACAAAAGAGATTCTCTCAGGTATGAAAATCGTTGCACTAAATAATCAAATACGTTATCAATATCGTATACCTGGCAATATAGAAGGTGTTTTGATTGAAGATATCAAACCTCTTTCACGTGCCGAAAAAGTAGGCTTTCAAGCCGGTGATGTTATAATCCAAGTGGAAGATAAACCTATTGTTTCTTTACAAGATTTACAAGAAGCTTTAAAAGCACACAAAAAACAGCCAAAGCGTATCTATATTAACCGATATGGTACGATTTTGATGCTTGTTATCAAATAGGAGAAAACATGATTGAAGTTTTGATGATCGAAGATGACAGTGAACTGGCACAGATCATCACCAAATATCTGGCAAAATTTGATATTCAAGTCACCAATGCGGAGGATCCATATATAGGCTTATCCAAATTGGAAATAGGTACGTATGAGTTACTTATCTTAGATCTAACCCTTCCAGGGATGGATGGATTAGAACTGTTACAACGTATCCGTAATATCTCTGACATTCCAGTGATCATCTCTTCAGCCCGTGATGATATCATCGATAAAGTCATTGGGCTAGAAAGAGGTGCTGATGATTATCTACCAAAACCTTACAATCCAAGAGAACTTGAAGCTCGGATTAAATCTATCTTACGACGACATCATCAACGTGATACCAAACAGATAGAGCAAAACATACTTTTTAAAGTAAATGAAGAAGGTATGATGATCTCTTTTAAAGATGAAATGCTCTCTTTGACACCAGCAGAATTTGATATCTTAAATGCACTGATTAAACATAAAAATGGTGTCGTGTCGCGTGCTGATATCATTTATCAAAGTGAATTCATCAATGATGAAAGTAGTTTTAAAAATGTCGACGTTATGGTTTCAAAAATAAGAAGTAAACTGGCTAAAATTGACCCTGATCATACCTATATAAAATCTGTTCGTGGTGTCGGTTATCAGCTTCTTACCAATCCCGAATGAAAAATATATCTATTATCACCTTTATCAATACGATTTTTATTATCGCTTTTGTAGGGCTATTAAGTACTTTTATACTTTTTACAAACTGGGAAAAGCAACGCTACTTTACCTATGAAAAACAACGTTATTCCCTAATTGCAGATGCATTTCTCTCTGGGCTACAATTTTTACCCGGAGAATATCAACTCCAACGTCTTTATAAACACTTTAATGTGCAAAATATCAAGAAACAAGACCAAAAACTTGACATCTTGAAATATGCAAAATTACTATTTATAAAAAATACGATTTTTGGGCGTGTCCGTGTCTATACAAAAAGAAAAAATCGCTTTATTTATATCCAAAGCTTAGGCTATAATCTCATGCTAAAAGATTTAAAACCTAAAAAATATAATCGTGAAATTGCATTACTTTTGCTTGCTCTTATCAGTGGAATATTGACATTTATCTATACAACCCTACGACGAAAACTTTATCCACTTAAAATACTAGATAAAGAAGTACAAAAATTTGCCAATGGTAACCTAGACGTGCATATGGGCAAATATGGAAATGATGAAATTGGAAAAATTGCTACGACATTTGATAAAGCGATCAAAGCGATCAAAGAACAGATGGAATCAAAAAATCTCTTCATGCGAAATATGATGCATGAACTTAAAACACCTATCACCAAAGGGCGTATACTTGCCGAAAGTATCGATGATTTTGAAGATAAAGAACTTTTGATTCGCTCTTTTGAACGCATGAATGAAATCATCACAGAATTAGCACAAGTTGAAAAACTCACTTCCAAAAATATCACACTCAATCCCCAAATCACCTCTTTTGATAGTATTGTTGAAAAAGCTAAAACCCTACTTTTGTGTCAAGAAGAACGGATAATCAAACGATACAGTAACTTTCGACTAACTGTTGATCCTGACCATTTTGGCATCGTTTTAAAAAACTTGATAGACAATGCTCTAAAATTCAGTACCGATAACAAAGCACTTGTCAAGGCTACTCCTAAAAAAATAGAAATCCTTTCAAAAGGTCAACAAATGCAACATCCCCTAAGTTACTATACTGAACCTTTTTCACAAGAAGAAAAAAACCATAGTGGCTTTGGATTAGGTCTCTACATCGTTAAATCGATTCTGAATATCCATCATAAAAAATTTGACTACCATTATGAAGATGGCTATAATGTATTTGAGATTGTGTTATAATATTTGAACAATCAAAATAGATAAAGGATTTTTATGAGTACCCTTTTCGCAGATCCACTTTGGTGGCACTGGATGGCATTTGGCTTTATCCTTATCGTCGCTGAAATCATCGTCCCCTCCTTTGTCATCATCTGGTTTGGTATCGCAGCAATCGCCGTATCCATAATCGATTTTATCTTTAATACCGCTTTTACAACAGAACTTTTTTGGTGGATTGTATTATCAAGCTTTTTCCTTTATATGTGGTTTAAAAAGTTTAAGCCAAAGACTCTTACCAAAAGTGGACAAGCAGATGAAGATATGCACACCAAAGGAATCGTTACCGAGAGTATAGAACCATACGAACGAGGACGGGCGAGATTTGAAGTACCGATTCTTGGCAGTAGTGAATGGGTAGTCACCGCTGATGAAAAGATAGCCGTCGGCGATACGATCGTCAGTGTAGAAGCACTGGGCAATATGCTCAAAGTTAAAAAAGAAAAATAATAAAAAAGGATTTTCATGGAAGTTTTAATAGTCTTACTATTTGCCGTTTTAATCACACTCTTTGCAGGTGTAAAAATCGTTTCACAAGGTGAAGAATGGGTTGTAGAACGTCTGGGTAAATACCACACAACACTCTCCCCTGGGCTTAATGTCATCATCCCCTATATCGATTCTGTACGTCAAAAAATCTCCACAAGAGATATCATCCTTGATATCGATCAACAAGAAGTTATCACCAAAGACAATGCCGTCATCCTCACAAATGCAGTTGCCTTTATCCGTGTGACTGATCCTAAAAGAGCACTGTATGGTATCGAAGATTTCAAACTCGCGATTCAAAACCTCATCACTACGACACTCAGATCTATCATAGGTGAGATGAAACTCGATGAAGCACTCTCTAACAGAGATGTCATCAAAACAAGACTCAAAGAACAGATCATCGATGATGTTATAGATTGGGGTATCACTGTAAAATCTGTGGAGATTCAAGATATCACACCATCAGGCTCTATGCAAGAAGCCATGGAACAACAAGCCGCAGCAGAGAGAGAACGACGTGCCATCGAAACCAAAGCAGAAGGTAATAAAAATGCCGCGATTTTAGAAGCAGAAGGGAAACTCCAAGCTGCAAAAAAAGAAGCACAAGCACAAGTTGCCCTCTCTGAAGCCTCTGCACAAGCGATCAAAAATGTCTCTGAAGCAATCAAAGACAAAGAGTTACCAACGATGTTTTTACTCGGAGACAGATATATCAATACCCTTGAAAAAATGACCACATCACCAAACAGTAAGTTTGTCGTCTATCCTGCAGATTTACAATCAGCGATAAAAGGATTACTCGGCGGCTTACATAAATAATCCTAACATGAAGTATTTTTGTACTTCATGTAACTTTATATCATAATCTA
>JALULO010000289.1 GCA_027056215.1 Campylobacterales bacterium
TAAAGCTCTATACATTGATCTACAATCGTTTTATCGCATCACAGATGACCGATGCTATCTTTGAGTCGCAGTCTATCATCTTTGCGTCAAACAGTGGTAAGTTTAAAGCAACGGGTCGAAAGCTTGTATTTGATGGTTTTTATAAAGTCCTTGGCACGGGCGATAAGGATAAATTGCTTCCTGATTTGAAAGAGGGGCAAGATATAGACCTTAGTGAACTCAAAGCCAATCAACACTTTACAGAACCACCATCACGTTACTCTGAAGCAAGTTTGATTAAGAAACTAGAGTCTTTGGAGATAGGTCGTCCTTCTACATACGCACCAACTGTTTCACTATTGACTGCGAGAAATTATATCGAGATAGAAAAAAAGCAGTTGATTCCAACAGAGATTGCATTTAAAGTGATTGAGATGCTTGAAGAGCATTTTAAGGATATTGTAAACAGTAGTTTTACAGCGAAGTTAGAAGAAGAGTTGGATGAGGTTGCTGAGGGCACAAAAGATTGGCAAAAATTGCTTTGGGATTTTTACAATCCATTTATAGCCGAGATAGAAAGTGGTAAGAAAAATATCAAAAGTCAAAAAGTTGCTATTCCTACGGGTGAGAAGTGTCCTCAGTGTGGTGAAGAGTTGTTACGAAGAAAAGGACGTTATGGTGAGTTTATCGCTTGTAGTGGCTTTCCAAAGTGTAAATACACGCAAAATGTTGATGGTACGGAAAAAGAAAAAAAAGTTTTGCCTGTACTTGAAGGTGTGAAGTGTCCTGAGTGTGGTAGTGGGATCGTTGAGAGAAAATCACGTCGTGGCAAGTTTTACGGCTGTTCTGCTTATCCAAAATGCAAATTTATCTCTACCTATGAGCCGACTAATAAAAAGTGTCCGGCAGAGGGGTGTGGCTATATCATGGCAAAAAGAACATTTCGTAAAAAAGAGATTTATGAATGCATAAAGTGTAAACATCGTGAAGATGCCTGATAAAACTATCTTTTTATGTGCGATCAGCAATATTTCTAGCGGTAGCTGTAGTGAAGATTGTACATTTTGCACGCAAAGTGCTAGATATAAAGCTGATATAGAGCGTTATAAATATAAATCTATAGAAGCTATTGTGGATGAAGCTGTCATGGCTCGTCAAAATAGGGCGATAGGATTTTGTTTGGTAACTGCTGGTAAGGGTATGACTGAAAGTAAACTTGATTTTGTGTGTGAAGCAGCAAGAGCAGTGAAGAAAAAAGTACCTGATCTAAATCTTATCGCTTGTAATGGCACAGCAAGTGTTGATGATATGAAAGCATTAAAAAAAGCCGGTATCAGTAGTTACAATCACAACTTAGAGAGTTCACGTAGTTATTATCCAAAGATTTGTACAACACATGATTGGGATGAGCGTTATCAAACGTGTCTCAATGCCAAAAGTACAGGGCTTGATTTGTGTAGTGGTGGTATCTTTGGGATGGGTGAATCAAGTGATGATCGTATATCTATGATCAAATCACTTAAAGAACTCTCCCCTGTATCAATAGCGATAAACTTTTTTCATCCAAATGAAGCACTGCCTATCAAAGAAAATATGCTTGATATAGAAACTTCTTTAGAACTTATACGTTATACAAAAGAGCAACTTAACGATTCCATGATCATGGTTGCCGGTGGGCGTGAGCGGATGTTTGGTGAAAGACAAAGTGAGATATTTGAGGCTGGAGCAAATTCTATCGTGATAGGTAACTATTTAACGACTAAAGGAAATGCACCTGATAAAGATATTTTATTGTTAGAATCTTTGGGGTTACGTATAGCACAAAATTGTCATGACAAATGATGTTTCGATTATTGTTACACTTTCTATCATCATATTTATATCTCCCTATATTTCTAGGGTTATAAAAATTCCTACAACCCCTGTTGAAATCGTCCTTGGTACGGTGATGGGGTATTTCCATTTTTTAGGAGAAAATCATCTTTTTGAGTTAATCGCAGAAGTTGGATTTTTTTATCTGATGTTTCTTGCCGGAACAGAGGTCAATCTAAAACTATTACTTTCTTTGGATCGCAAGATCAAATCATTGGGTATGATCTATCTCTCTTTGTTGTATCTATTTTCTTTTTTTATTGTTAAATTATTTGATTTTGATACGATATTTACAGTTTTTTTACCTTTGATTTCTGTTGGATTGATTATCACGCTTTATAAAGAGTTTGATAAAGATACAAAATGGTTAAATCTTTCCATGCAAGTTGGTGTTTTGGGTGAGTTGGTTAGTATCATAGCTTTAACAGTAACCGGAGCTGTGCTAAATCATGGTTTGGGTGTGAAGCTTTACGAAACATTGGGTTTACTGATAATCTTTTTGGTAGTGTTAGCAATCATCTTTAAACTCTTTCGTGTGCTGTTTTGGTGGTATCCTGAGTTTAAAACTTATTTGATTCCTCTTTATTCAGATAAAGATGAAAAAGATATTCGTCTCTCTATGGCACTCTTTTTTTTGATGATTGCGGTTATGTTGCTTTTAGATCTTGAGATAGCATTTGGTGCTTTTATAGCGGGTGTGTTTATAGCTACTTTTTTTGAACATCATCATGAGTTACCACATAAACTTTCTACTTTTGGTTTTGGTTTTCTTGTTCCTATCTTTTTTGTTTATACCGGGTCAACTTTTGAGTTACAATATCTTACAGAAGAGGGGTTGGTTCTACAAGCACTTTTGATAACATTTTCTATGATACTTGTACGAGTATTGGCAAGTGTATCATTTTATAAATCATTGAGTTTTAAAGAATTGATACTTTTTGCACTTTCACATTCTATGCCTTTAACACTTTTGGTAGCGATTGCTGCACTCGGTTACCATAGTAATAAAATTACCCAATTTGAATATTTTGCATTTATTTTAGCAAGCTTATTTGAAGTGATTATTGTTACGATAAGTATAAAAGCAGTTGCTGTTTATGGTAAAAAAGTTATAAGATAGCCGTATGAAGTATGTTTGATTTTATAGTGCTTTTTTATCTTTAAAAGAAAAGTTATTCTATAAAAGCATGGATGTGTCCCAATCTCAAATCCTTTAATATACTGAGATCGAATATCTTTTTTGAATGATTTATAAATAACAAAATCATTTCCGAAATCAAGTACCAAGCGATTTGGTTTTTGTAAGTGTAATGGTTTTAAAAGCAAATCTTGAGTTTTTATTTTGATATGATTGGATTTTATATATACCTTTAAAGTGGTATTCGTATATATTTGTATATATTTTTTTTTATGGATATATGTCGTTTTTTTAGGTTTAATATAAGGTTTTAATACTGTTTTGATATGGCTCTTTTGTGTAGATACGAGTGGTTTTATGATGGTTGTGTTTATCTCAAGATTGATTTCCTTTTTAATAACGACTTGAATAGGTTTAGGTTTAAAATCTGGTATAGGAATTGGCTTATGTAAAGATTCCTGTTGATCTTGCTCTACGGGACAAAAGGGATTATCACGAGCTTCGAGAAAAGTTATACATATTAGCAAAAGTAAGATCAATGATTTAATCATCGTTATCAACCTTTGTACTAGATTCAGGTAATAAACTTTTTAGTTCAAATAATTTTTTTTGTAATCGTGCATTTTGATAACTTAAGTGATCAATGTTTTGTGACAAATTTTTTTGTTCTTTTTGCAAAGACCAAAGCACTTCAAGAGAGTTCTTGCCAAAAAGCGTATCACCGATATATATAGCCGCAAGTAAAACTGATAAAATAAGAAATAAAATCTGTAAGAAAGAGAAGCTTTGATCTCCCTCTTGTACAGATCTTTCTACGATTTCATCGGTTATTGTACTCATTATGAAAAGAGAATAGCTCCAGGATATTCACTAAAACCAAGCTCTTTTTCTATCTCTAGCAAGCGGTTATATTTAGCTGTTCTTTCACCTCTAGCTGTTGATCCTGTTTTGATCTCTCCAGTATTTAGTGCTACAGCAAAATCAGCGATAAACGCATCTTCACTTTCACCACTTCTGTGACTCATCACACATTTGTAGCCATTTCTTTGGGCAAGACGTACTGTATCCATCGTTTCTGTAACAGATCCGATTTGATTTGGTTTAATCAAAATAGAATTTGCGATATCTTTATCGATACCTTCTTGTAAGATTTTTTCATTGGTTACAAAAAGATCATCTCCTACAAGTTGTATCTTGTCTACCAACTTTTCGGTTAAAACTTTCCAACCATCCCAATCATCTTCACTAAGACCATCTTCGATAGAAACGATAGGATATTTTTCGCACAAATCAACATAATAATCCACAAGTTCTTCCGCGCTTACTATTCTGTCTTCTGACTCAAGTTTATAGCCGCCATCTGTCACAAGTTCACTGCTGGCAATGTCTAGTGCGATAGCGATATCTTTACCTGGCGTATAACCAGCTTTTTCGATAGCTTTCATGATGACTTGAATCGGTTCTTCATTGTTTTTGAGATTTGGTGCAAATCCGCCTTCATCGCCAAGTGCAGTACTTTCACCCATATCAGCGATGATGTTTTTAAGATTATGATAAACTTCAGATGAAGCTCTGAGTGCTTCACTAAATGAATCAAAGTTTAGTGGCATGATCATATACTCTTGAAAATCAACACTGTTATTTGCATGACTTCCACCGTTTATGATATTGAACATAGGGGCAGGCATAGTCATAGCATTGCTACCACCGAGGTATCTGTAAAGTGGTATACCCAGACTTTGTGCAGCTGCACGTGCGACTGCCATAGATACACCAAGTACAGCGTTTGCACCAAGGTTTTCATAGTTGTCACTACCATCAAGCTCTTTCATGATTGCATCTACTTCAGCTTGATTAAAAGGACTGATACCGATCAATTCATCTGCGATTTTTGTATTTACATTGTCACAGGCTTTTAATACACCTTTACCCATATAGCGGGCATCACCATCTCTTAGTTCAAGCGCTTCTCTCTTTCCTGTACTTGCACCACTTGGCACGATCGCATTTGCAGTTGTTCCATCACTTAGTGTTACTGTTGCACGTACTGTTGGATTTCCTCTACTGTCGAGGACTTCATCCGCATAAATATCATCTATATATACCATTTCTTATTTGTCTCCTTTTTCTTCAGTCTGGTTTTTTGTACCAATACCCATAGCACTTTTTATACCATCTTCGATCTCTTGCGCTAAAGCAGGATCTTCTTTTAGCAATGCTTTAACATTTTCACGTCCTTGACCTAGCTTTTTATCACCATAACTAAACCATGCACCACTTTTGTCTACGATATCAAGTTTAACACCATAGTCAACAA
>JALULO010000290.1 GCA_027056215.1 Campylobacterales bacterium
CCTCTATGCGAAATCCTATCTGAAAACCTGCATAGATATCTGTACCGAGTGAAAGTACCATACCTGTAAATATAAGATAAGATGTAGAGGAAAGTACCCTATCTACCATAGCTGGTAAACCTACTTTTAAAACCCTTTGCAACAAGTTTTTAGAGTAGCGTATCATAGGGCTATAAAGTGTTTTTCCTCGTGTGTACAAGGAGATATAGATGGTAAAACTAAATATCTCAGCCACTACCGTTGCAACTGCCGCACCTTTAACACCCATCGCTTCAAATCCCCCATGCCCAAATATAAGCATATAATCCAATATAGCATTTAAAACCACTACAGCAAGATTGATAAACAAGGAGACTTTCATGTTCCCATAAGCACTCATCGCTGTGTCAAAAACGGAGTTCAAAAGCATCAATGGTGCAACAAAAGCAAGTGTTTTGATGTACGCCTGTCCCAATGTAACAACACTTTGTGGTGCATCAAACCAGTAAAAGATATTTTGTCCCACATAATTCCATGAGATAATCAAAGGTATACTGATCACCACTGCAAATATCAAAATGGTGCTAAGTGTGATAGAAGCTTTTTTATACGCTTTTGCACCGACAAATCTACTAAGAATCGCATTTTCTCCTGTATAAAAAAGTGCCAACATCGCATAGTATATAGACCATATCTGTGCACCCATGCCAACAGCAGAAATAGCATCAGAACCTAGACGAGCTACCATAAAAAAGTCCGTATATACAACTAATACATCTAATAATAAATTAAACACCAATGGTGTCGCCATGCGTAATACAGTTTTATGTGCATACATACTTACTCCTTTTGAAAAATATGTTAAAAATAGGGGAAAATCTACAAAAATTTAGGCAGAAAACAGCAACATACAAACAAAGTTTGCTTTGTGGTAAAAAAGATTTAGGAAATTCTAAAAATGAAGTTTTTTAGAGGAAAATACTTTCTACACAAGAACAGACAGCAAAATAGGGTTTAAAATAATCATAATGCTTCATAACGCTCTCCTTGTATAAAATATTTTGAATTCTGGGAGTATAGCAGAAATATAGCTATAATGCAAGTTTTAGCAAAATTAAATTTAAACAAGTACAATTGCTAAAAACATATCAAGGAATATATTTGAAAATAAAAACTACTTTTTCCGTTGTTGTTCGTATCGTATTGTGGCTCATCATGCTTGTTGGTGGTGCATTGTTTTCTTTATCTAAAGATTGGAATAGTCTGATTTTTCACAGTATATGGTTTCATTTATTCTCTTTTGCCATCGGTATAGTGCTGATTACGTTGGCATTTCGTGGGGCTGCTAATGGAGGGAAAGAACTTAGCAAAGGAAGAAAAGGTGATATCCCACGTCTTGAAACAAACAGACTTGTTACAAGCGGTATTTATTCATGTATGCGCCATCCGATGCTTTTTGGCTTGATGTTACTTCCTTTAGGACTAGCCTTTTTATTGGGGAGTCCAACATTTATAAGCATCGTGGCACCACTAGAAATGCTTTTTATCGCTGTTATGGTACTTGTCTTTGAAGAGAGGGAAGTACACCAAAAATTTGGTAAAGCATATGAAGCTTATAAAAAAGAGATACCAATGGTGAGTGTAAAATGGAAGTGTATACAAAAACTATTTGCAAAGAAAAAAACTTCGTAAATAGTCTTAGCTGGATAAGATTTTTTTGAGCTTTGTTCCTAATCCATCCTTCTGTGATTTCTCTTTTCCTCGCTCGTAACACTCTTCAGGTAGTTTATTTTCAGGTGTTCCATCGACATTTACAACATGAAGTTCAGGATGTATAAGTTCACGCAATCTTTTTTGAACAACCATTTTTGTTGTCATTAGACTCATTGAACAACCATGACAAGTGCCTGTTAGTTCGATATAAACAGTACCGTCTTTTACGCATAATAGTTTGATATCTCCACCATGAGAGAGGACGTATTCTTTAACTTTTGGGAGATGGTATTTAACAGCTTCATAGATATCTTCATCTAAAAAGGTCATTGTTTATCCTTCGTTTTTATAGGTATAATTCGTAAAAATGATACACCTTTTTAGCTTAATTGGGAGTTAATAAGTCTTATTTGATTTAAATTGTCATTTTATGATCTATCTCTTAAAATGGTGAAGCAAGAATGGAGTATGATACTTTTTATAATCTATCTTTAGGCGTTTGCATGTTGAATGATCTTTTTTATATGCTCATTGCATTTGTTTTGTCAGCACTTTTTTCTATGGCAGGTAGTGGTTCAGGAATGGCGTTGATTCCGATTTTAAACTTTTTAGGTGTGGATTTTACTATTGCTAGGGCTGTTGGTCTTTTTGCTGGAGCTACAACTACGATTACGGCGACTGTCATGAATGTGTTTCGTAAATCTGTTGATGTAAAGTTACTTCTTCCACTTGCTTTGATGATGTTACTTTTTGCACCGTTTGGTGCTTATTGTAGCCAGTTTATCGATCAGGAAATCTTGAAGTTTTTTTTCATGTTATTACTGTTTTACAGTGCTACGATGATGTTCTTTGGTAAGCAAAAGACTTTGATACACTACACAACACGATGGATTCTCTATTTTGTCGGAGCGGTGGTTGGATTTATTTCTGGTCTTCTTGGTGTTGGAGGGGGAAATATTTTGATTCCCCTACTTACCTTTTTAGGTTACGAATCTAAAAAGATTGCAGTTATTGTGAGTTTTGTTGTACCTTTTTCTGCATTGAGTTCATTTGCCACTTATGCTAGTTACTTACAGTTGGATTGGTTGATGTTACTTTGTGTTGGCGCAGGTGCGATTATGGGTGGTTATACCGGTAACTATATGATGCATTTTAAACTTTCCCCCAGTACGATCAGAAAGATAATGGCATTGATTTTGTATCTTTTGGCATTAAAAATTTTATGGCATTTTATCTAACTCTAAGAGTGGTGCGAAAAGAAATTTGCACGATTTTACTAAATAACCTTGACAAAGATAGACTCAATGTTGTATAATAACACAAATAAAAAAGGATTATCAAAAGATTGTCCTAAATAAAGGAGTTTATATATGCAAAATATATTTGAAAAATTAACCCATGCGATGCGTGAATCAGTTGAGAGTGCTATTTCACTGGCATTGCATACCAAAAATCCTGAGGCAACACCACTTCATGTTATATGGGGTATGTTAACCGATACCAGTTCTATTTTAAATCAGGCATTAAACAAGATGAATGCACAAAAAGATGCTATAGCATTGGAAGTAAAAAGCAGGGTTGAAAAACTTCCTTCTGTATCTAGTGTAACAAAAGAGAGTATCAAGATTTCACGTGATCTTGCCCAGAGTTTGCAAAAAGCAGAAGCGGCGATGGTTCAAAATGGAGATCAGTTTATCGCGGTGGATACTTGGATCGTAGCAAATCTGGATAACCCATCTATCAAAGAGGCTCTTGGTAAGTTTATCGATATCAGTGAACTGAAAAAGACACTTGAGGCGATTCGGGGAGGTCGTAAGATCGATTCTGAAACAGCAGAAGAGAAGTTGGAATCTTTGGAAAAATACGCTATCGATTTAACACAACGTGCTAAAGAGGGTGAACTTGATCCGGTTATCGGACGTGATGAAGAGATTCAGCGTATGATGCAGATTTTGATTCGTAAAACGAAAAACAACCCTATCTTGCTTGGTGAACCAGGTGTTGGTAAGACTGCTTTGGCAGAAGGTTTGGCACAAAAGATCGTTAATAAAGAAGTACCATTATCTTTGCAAAATAAAAGGTTGATGAGTCTTGATATGAGTACGCTTATCGCGGGTGCAAAGTATCGTGGTGAGTTTGAAGATCGTCTTAAAGCGATCATAGAAGAGGTCAAAAAAGATGGAAATATCATCCTTTTTATCGATGAGATTCATACGATTGTCGGAGCTGGAGCAAGTGAAGGAAGTATGGATGCGGCAAATATCTTAAAACCGGCACTTGCACGTGGTGAGTTACATACTATCGGTGCGACAACACTTAAAGAGTATCGTAAATATTTTGAAAAAGATGCAGCATTGCAACGACGTTTTCAACCTGTAAAAGTTGAGGAACCAAATAGTAACGAAGCTTTGCAAATCATGCGTGGTATCAAGGAGCGTTTAGAAGCGCACCACAATGTTCAGATTTTGGATTCTGCTTTGATCGCGGCAGTGAAGCTTAGTAGTCGATATATTACGGATCGGTATTTACCAGATAAAGCGATTGACCTTATTGATGAGGCGGCGGCTGAGTTAAAGATGCAGATTGAATCTGAGCCGTTTGATTTGAGTAAAGTAAAGCGTCAGATAGAACAGCTTATGGTTGAAAAAGAAGCGCTTTTGATGGAAAAAAACAAGAAAAATGATGAGCGTCTTGTTCAAATCGAAAAAGAGATAGCCGACCTTGAAGAGAAAAAGCGCGCTCTTGAAACCCAGTTTGAAAATGAAAAAGGTGTTTTTAAAGAGATAGCCAATATCAAACAAAAAGTCGAAGAGCTTAAACGTGATGCAGAGTTAGCCAAGCGTAACGGTGATTTTAACAAAGCTGCTGAGATTGAATATGGTGAAATCCCTAAGATGCAAGAGCGTGAAAAAGAGCTAAATGTTCAATGGGAGAAGATGCAAGAAGGCGGTGTGTTGCTGAAAAATAGTGTTGATGATGAGATGATAGCATCGATTGTCAGCAAGTGGACAGGCATCCCTGTAACCAAGATGATGCAAGGTGATAAAGAGAAAGTATTGCATGTTGAAGATGAACTTAAACGTAGGGTTATCGGACAAGACGATGCACTAAAAGCGATTGCAAGAGCGATCAAGCGTAATAAAGCCGGTTTATCAGATCAAAGTAGACCTATCGGTAGTTTTATGTTTTTAGGACCTACAGGTGTGGGTAAAACTGAAAGTGCCAAAGCATTGGCTCAGTTCTTATTTGACAGTGAAAAATCACTTATCAGGTTTGACATGAGTGAGTACATGGAAAAACACGCGGTCAGTAGACTTGTCGGTGCGCCTCCGGGATATGTTGGATATGAAGAGGGTGGTCAACTTACCGAAGCGGTAAGACGAAAACCTTATAGTGTTCTTTTGTTTGATGAAATCGAAAAAGCACATCCTGATGTTTTTAATATCATGTTGCAAGTACTTGATGATGGGCGTTTGACAGATAATAAAGGTGTAACAGTAGATTTTAGAAATACGATTATCATCTTGACATCAAATATAGCCAG
>JALULO010000291.1 GCA_027056215.1 Campylobacterales bacterium
ACTCCTCAAAACTTTTTTGAACCTCTTTTGTTTTGCAATATGCAGATTTTTGATACTCTCGCATCCCTGTTTTCCCTTTGGGAACAAACTTATCATACAAAGCAATAGTATTTAAAAGGTGATAATTTGCACCGTATTGTCTGGCATTGTATGGAGGATCAAGGTAGAGGATATCACCTGATATCTTTTTGATTAAAGTGTTGCTATCTTCCATATAAACTTCATGCCTATTATGATCATTTTCATAGAAAGCTGGTTCAAGGATGAGTGCTTTTTGTGCAGGTTTTTTGAGATGTTTTAAAAAAGCACCATACACTGAAGCCGTATTGGCTACCTTGTCCGCTGATTCAAGTAGGGATGCAAGTAAAAAATAGTAAATATCAGGATGTTTTTTATACGCTTCGATTTCTTGACGAATCGCATCTATCTTTTGACCATTTTCATCACTGAAGTAGTGTCTGCCACTACCACTGCCTAAACAGTAGTTTTGATAGATAAATCCTTTTTTAGGAGTAAGTACGTTGAGCTCTTGGAAAAGTTCTGCATATGCAATGATACTATGATTTGCAATATAGTTTCTGTTTAAAACATAGCTGAAATATTCAAAATCATTACTGATAACTTTTTTTACTTTTGTTTTAAAAGCACGACCAACAATGCCTGTCCCAGCAAAGATATCGCAAAATGTTTTATCATGTAAAGTTACACACTTCTCTAAGATGCTTTCATACAAAAAATTCGAGAGTTTACGTTTAGATCCAATATAATTCATAATGAGTATTATAGCCAAAAAGCCTACATTTTAGTTGTGTTATAAAAGTGATTATAAAGTAAGATTGGAGTACCATTTTGGCTATGAGTTTGATAGACTCCTGGTTTCAAAAATACCACAAGGTAGATAGATGGATATTATAGTTGTTGGCGCAGGGATGGTTGGTTACTCTCTTGCTGAAGGGCTCTCTTTTAAGCACAATGTGATTATCGTTGATAAAGATATACAGAAACTAAACAAGATAGAAGAAAATCTTGATATCTTAACACTCCTTGGTGATAGTGAAGATCCTAAAACATATCAGTCATTTCATGTCAAGGAAGCTGATCTTTTTATTGCTGTAACAGATTCAGATGAAGCTAACTTACTCTCTTCTTTGATTATTGATGATGCTATTACGGTAAAAAAGAAGATTATAAGATTAAAAAATGATTATTTTTCTGATAGTCCAGTACTGAAAAAACTTGGTGTTGATGATGCCATTTTTCCTGATATATTGACGGCTGAAAAAGTTAAAGCCCTATTTGATTTTCCTAAAGCAAATAATGTGAAAAGTTTTATTCAATGTGAACAAAAACTCATTTCAATTAAAATCCATTATGATCAGGAGATGCAGTACCGAGTTAATGACTTCAATGCTGAAGATGTAGTGATAGTTGGAATCGAAAGAAAAAAAGAATTTTTGATACCTGATCCATTTGATCTGATAGAAGAGATGGATCTTTTATATCTTTTTGGTGATGCACATGTGATTCAGAAATTGTCGTATAAACTTGATACGAAAATGCCAGCTTCGATTAAAAAAATTGTGATTTTTGGTGCTAACTTATCTGCACAAAAAATAGCAAAAAGTTTATTTGATAAACAGTTAGATATCAAAATGATTGAAAAAAATATCGACTATTGCAAACAAGCTTCAGAGTTTTTACAGGATCAAGTAACGATTATCAATGCTGCCTTTGAAGAGCATAATCTTTTTGAAACAGAAGGCTTAAAAAATGCGGATATGATTATTGCAGCTGGTGCAAATGATGAAAAAAACATTGTTAAATGTATCGAAGCACGAGAATTTGGTATCGAGAAAGTAGTTGCAATCAACAATGACAAAGCCTATTATGGTTTGATGCATCAATTAGGAATCGTGGTTGTAAGAGGTGCAAAGGCAGGAGCACATTATGCTATTTTAGAAAAAATTACGTCAAGTTCTATAGTCAATGCACGCCACTTTTGTGGTGGTATTGCTGTTATGTTATTGCGTAAAATATATCCAGGTTCGCAGTTGCTTGGTGTACAAATATCGCCTATAGAGATGCCACACACACTTTTTTATCAGCTGAGTGAAGGGAAAATTTATGCAAAAGAGCAGATGAAGCCCCTATCTGAAGGTGATACACTTGTGGTTTTTGGAAAAACAGATGATGAGGATGAGATACAAAGATGGATTTACACGCTTTAAAAAATGTCTTTAAATTTCTCTCCATAATTGGAGTGGCTTTGAGTATGTTTTTGTTTTCATGTATCCTTGTAGGATGGATATATCATGAAGACATAATGCCTTTTTTATTATTTGATGGATTGTTATTTTCTTTCAATGGGATTGTCTTTCTTGCGTTAAAAAATCATCAGATGAATTTGAGTATCAAAGATGGTATTTTATCTGTTAATCTTGTCTGGTTACTTTTAGGTATTGCCGGTGCTATACCATTGATGTTATATACTGATATAACATTTGCAGATGGATTTTTTGAAGCTATTAGCGGCTTTACAACAACCGGTGCTACGATTTATACACAAATCGAATCCTTGCCTAAATCGATTCTATTTTTGCGTAGTTTGATGCATTGGCTTGGTGGTATGGGTATCATTGTCTTGGGTGTTGGATTGTTCTCTATTATCAATCCGAGTGGTTCTATGGCGCTATTTAAAGCTGAGTCTACTGGTATAAAGATGGAAAAGATTACCCCGAAAATCAAGGACACAGCTATTTGGCTGTGGGGTGTCTATATGCTTTTTACGGCATTTGATATGCTTGCATTAAAAATAGCGGGTATGAATTGGTTTGATGCCATAAATCATGCATTTTCAACGATATCAACAGGTGGGTTTTCAACTAAAAATGCTTCTTTAGGTTACTACCACTCCCCTTTGATTATTTGGATTACAACATTTTTTATGATTATCTCTGGTATCAACTTCTTAGCACATTTAAAATTTATCACAGGTGGTAGTGGTAGTGGCTATAAAAGAGAGGAAGTATTTTGGTATATTTCTATCTTTTTGATTTTGTCTTTATCTATAAGTGGGGTATTGATTTTTATTGATGGCGACACGGTATTGCATGCAACAACACATGCTTTCTTTACGATTGCATCTATCTTGACAACAACAGGTTTTGCATCACTTGATTATGAGCGATGGGGTCACATAGCAGTCAGTATAATTTTTATAGCGATGCTAATAGGAGGAAACGCAGGTTCTACAGCAGGTGGTGTAAAAGTGATTCGATATATCGTTTTATTTAAAAATCTTTCTATGCAACTTAAAAAAACACTGCATCCCAATGCCATGGTAGGGATATTTATAGATAAACAACGTGCTTCATCTTCTATCATCAATTCGACAACAGGATTTATTTTACTTTTTATTATCACAAATTTATTTGTTTCGATTTATCTTTTTGCCCGAGGATTTGATGCCTTGACATCGATATCAACAGCTTTGGCAACAGTTGGAAATATCGGACCTGGCTTTGCACTGACTGGACCAGCGCATAATTATGCATTTTTTACAGGTTTTGATAAAATGATACTTTCCTTTGCTATGATTGCTGGAAGGCTAGAATTTTATACGGTTGTTTTACTCTTTAGCAAAAGTTTTTGGAAAAAGTTTTAACTCCTAAGAGTTTCAATTATTATTTTTGCAAGATATAAGGCTTTACTTCGGTGAGAAAGTTTTTCTTTTATAGCATGATCTAGTTCGCCTAGGGTTTGGGTATATCCAAGAGGAATAAACATAGGATCATAACCAAATCCTTTATCTCCTTTGGCTTCATCTATCACTTCACCATGCATCCAGCCATGTACTGTAAAATCTCCTTCTGCTGTGACTATTGCCATAGCAGCGGTGTAGTATGCTGAAGTATGTTTTATATTGTTGTTTTTGAGTTCTTGAATAAGTTTGTAAAGATTGTCTTTGTCACTAGCACCTTCTCCAGCGAATCTTGCACTGAAGATACCTGGTATATTCCCCAAAGCGGGTACAGTTATACCGCTATCATCGGAGAGGACGATAAATCTTTCATCAAGTTTTTCTTTTACTTTGTCATAAATGGCTTTTGCTTTGATACGTGCATTTTCTTGATAACTTTTTCCATCTTCTATAATCTCAAATGCTTCTATGATTTGTGAATATGGATAAACTTCATGTTCTTTACAATAAGTTTGTATCTCTTTGATTTTACCTTTATTGCCACTTGCGAGAATTATTTTCATCTTCAACCTTATTTTATATAATTAGGACTATAATTGTCTAACTTTTCTTGTAAAAGAAATTATATCACAACTAGGGGATTTTATGATTAAATCAGTTTTACCACTCAGTATGATTATCGCACTGAGATTCTTTGGTCTGTTTATCGTGCTTTCTGTGCTTTCAGGCTATGCAAAAGATTTACCAGGGGGAACAGCATTCTTAGCAGGTATCGCACTTGGTGGATATGCTTTAACACAGGCAGTTTTACAGGTTCCTTTTGGGGTTTTGAGTGACAAAATAGGAAGGAAGAAAACACTTCTGATTGGGCTTTTGATATTTGCCGCAGGTTCTGTAGTAGCAGGTATAGCTGACAATATTTATGTCTTGTTGCTTGGGCGATTTTTACAAGGTGCTGGAGCGATTGGTTCAGTAGTAACAGCGATGATAGCAGATCATGTTAGAGAAGACCAAAGAGCACATGCTATGGCGATCATGGGTATGGTGATTGCGATGAGTTTTGCTGCAGCGATGTTGTTTGGACCGATTATAGCGGGTTATTTTTCTGTAAGTGTACTCTTTTGGTTAACTGCTGCATTGGCATTGACAGCACTTTTGATTCTTTTTACGGCTGTACCAGAACCACCCAAAATAATCCATCACTATAGTGAAGAAGAGGCAAAAATCAAACACGTATTTAAAGATAAAGATTTAGTACGTATGTATATAACATTTTTGTTTCACAGCTCAACTATGGCGATTGCTTTTTTTATCATACCAATTTTAATGAAAAGTAAATTTGGTATGACACCTATGGATTACTGGAAAGTCTATCTTCCTGCCGTTTTACTTGGTATATTAGCGATGGGACCAGCTGCTGTTTTTGGTGAAAAGTATAGTAAAGGGAAAGAGGTCTTTATCATTTCTGTACTGTTTATCATAGGAGCATTTGCACTGATGGGATATTC
>JALULO010000292.1 GCA_027056215.1 Campylobacterales bacterium
AAGTTCGCACTCATGACATCTGCACTGGAAGATTGCCCCATCAGACGCTGTTGCGGTGACATTTGGGCAATGGCTTTGGAGTTTGGATCATAGAGCCACATCCTATTTCCATCTCGTAAAATCAACTTATCCCTATCTTTTTTAGGTTTTAAAATTTTCACGATAGTTTTAAACTGTCCTGCATTCTCTTTTGAATAGATATCGATAAGCATACTATCCACTTTTTTTGCACTTTTATATTCTGTAATCAACCCTCTTTGGTAAAAAGAGGCACTTGGATTTCGTATCTTGTCACTTTTTTGTACGATCTCTTGTACTGAGGGACTTGCTAAAAGCAATGTTGCAGTTGTTAGTAAGGTTGTTAAAATCTTCATCTTATATCTCCTGTGTTTGGTGATATAAGTATAAAGCATTTGGAAAAACAATACTTTTCCAAAATTGCTAAGTTGTCTATAATTCGGATTTGTAAGTAATCGGATAATCTTATAAATAACATAGAAACTCCTTTTTGTATGACATAGTGTCATACAAAGATGCTTAAATTTTTATCAACCTTTCATCAGTTATGTCTCAATGCATCCACGATAGGCATTTTCGATGCGCGAATCGCAGGCAATATCGAAGAAAGAACACTAATCAACACTAAAAATACCCAAATTCCTACGATGAGTTCTGGATTGTCCATCAGATTAAAAACCAACTGTGTCGGTGCAGAGACATTTGGCGGTGTCCACCAGAGTCCGATGCTATTGATTACACTCGTAATTAACAGCGCCAAAGCTACGCCGAGTGTTGCACCAAACAAACCGATAATCATCCCCTCAAGAAGAAAATAGGTTCGTACACCACTACGCCTAAGCCCCATCGCTCTAAGCGTTCCTATCTCGTTAAATCGCTCCATGATACTCATCGTCATTGTATTTGAAACGGTAAATATAGCGATCAATCCAATCACTATAGAGACAAAAGCAAAAATGACAGAGAACATTCCAAGGATCTTATCTATCTGCGGATTAAAAACATTTAGTTTTATCACCTCCAATGCAAGACCGTTTGCATCAAAAAATGCTTCTAATCTATCTGCTACACTATCGATATCATCAGGAGATTTTAACTGCACATTGATAGTGTTGACCTTTTTTGTATCGTTTCCATAGACTAACATCTGCGCTTTTTCAAGAGGCATAGCGATAAACCTATCATCCATCTCTTTGTTAGTCTGTTCCCAGACTTTTTCGACAGGAAGTCTCACGATATTTGGTGCTCCTTTCGCTGAGGCGGCTAAAAGAGAGATGGTTGTACGATCTGATTTGGGTTCATCTATAGAAAAATCTGCAATATCTTCATCCACAGGATTACTGTTTAAGGCTTCTTTTTTCTCTTTACATCCATCGATCGATAATGCTTCGCAAAGGTTTAGATTTTTCGCCAATCCTTTCCCTATAAGCGCTCCACCATGATAAGCTTTTAAAGAACTATCTGTGGGCATGTTGATACCATATCCATCCCAAGACTGCATCTTTAACTGCTCATTTGCTACCACCCCAACACCCACAAAAGTTTGTGAACTATTTTTAGTATAATTTCCTGCTATACCTCCGATAGTCAGTGTCGGCGTAATGACATTGATATGACTACTTAATGTATCATTTTCTTCAATTTTATCGATAATTTCTTTATAATTTTCGATATCATACTGGTCTACCGTACCCGCTCCAAAATCAAAATATCCTTTTTTATGAATATGCAAATGCCCACTACTCCTTGCTACGCCTGTCTGTATTCCATGATTAACACTTGCTACAAATGAACCGATAAGCAGTGATGCAAAACCACCGATGGCAATTGCCAAAACACTCAAAAGTGTTCGTCTCTTATTTCTCAATGTATTTCTAAAAGCTATTTTTATACTATTTATCATCTTGTTTCTCCAATTGTTATCTTAATACACGCTTTTTTGGCAAAGCCAAAAAAACTACGCTGACACTAAGTCCTCTTCGGCAGAGCGCCCACGCGACTAGTCGCTTCTTTTTAACTGTCCATCACTTAAAAGATAGGTCTCATCCGCAACATCCAAGATATCCCTGTCATGCGTTACAAAGATAAAAGTTGTTTTATATGTATCTTTCATCTGCCGCATCAAAGCGATGATCTCTGCACTTGTAGTTGAGTCAAGATTTGCCGTAGGTTCATCAGCAAGCACCAATGAAGGCTGTTTAACCAAAGCTCTAGCGATGGCTACTCTTTGTCTCTGACCACCACTCAGTTCTGAAGGGATATGTTTTTCCAAGCCTTTTAGCCCAACCGCTTCGATCATCTCAGAAACTGTTTGAGAAATCATCTCTTTTTTTTCATTTATCATCAAAAGTGGATATGCGATATTTTCATAGACATTGAGGACTGGCATGAGGTTGAAATTTTGAAAGATATGCCCTATATGTTTGGCTCTAAAATCTGATAAATCATCATCATTTAGCGTATTTATATGCACACCATTGATAACGACTTCTCCACTTGTAGGCGTATCAATCGCACCGATGAGATTTAAAAGTGTACTTTTCCCACTGCCTGACTTACCTACGATAAAAGTAAACTTCTCTTTTTGAACAGAAAATGAGATATCACTTAGCGCTTTTATCTCCACTTCCCCCAAGCGATAACTTTTATAGATATTGTGAAATGTCACTAAAGTTTCTGAGTTCATTTTTTCTCCTATATATTGATAGGAGCATTATAAATGATCTAGAAAATTTAAACTTTTCCAAAATTGCTAAGTTTCGAAATTATTTTTATGAAATATACCGGTTAAAAAATTCTGATTCCATTTTTATTACATTTTTTTTTGTTAGCATGACATATAATTAAAAAAGGATAGCTTTGCAAAAGAAGATTGAACAAGTTAAAGTCCTACTCGATGCACTGCCTTATATCAAAAAATATGCTAACGAAATTTTTGTTATCAAGTATGGAGGCTCGGCGCAAATTGATCCTGTTTTGAAAGATAAAGTAGCACAGGATATCTTGCTCATGTATCTGATGGGAATCAAAACCGTTATCGTACATGGTGGCGGAAATAAGATCAACGAATTGCTAGAGAAACTGAAGATTGAGAGTAGATTTATAGATGGTTTGCGTGTAACAAGTGAAAAAACTATGGACGTCGTGGAAATGGTACTTTCAGGGAACATAAACAAAGAGATCACATCGCTTATCAACCAACATGGTGTAAAAGCGATCGGTATCAGTGGTAAAGATGCAAACTTTATCACTGCAAAACCTATAGATATCGACAAATACGGATTGGTCGGTGATATCATCAGTGTTGATGGAAGTGTTATAAATAATCTTTTAGAAGAAAAATTTATCCCTATTATTGCACCGATTGCATCGGCGGTAGATGCCAAAGGTCATCCTGGATTTAATATCAATGCAGACCTTGCCGCCAGTAAAATCGCAGCCAGTTTACATGCCCGAAAGATTATCTTTATGACTGACACACCCGGCGTTATGGATAAAAATAAAAATTTTCTCTCTACGCTTATGGAAGAAGAGATTATTGCACTTAAAAAAGAAGGTACGATTGCAGGAGGCATGATTCCTAAAGTAGATGCTTGTATCGAAGCAATCAATAAAGGTGTACCAAAAGCACATATCATCGATGGACGTGTAGAACATGCCCTACTACTTGAAGTATTTACAAGTGATGGGATTGGTACGGTGATCAAAAAATGAAAAAAGAGATTACAAAAAGACAGTGTGAAGCCATCATTCAAGAAGGACTCGATGCGATATCTAAAGTGGATAGAGCCTTGGATATTATTCAGCAAATGAAACTTTATGACAATACCCATAAAAGTTTTGAAACATATTGTCAAACAAAATGGAATTTTGATGAAAAATATACGTATATAAGTATCAAAGATACTAAGCATAAACAAATATTACCACTACCCCAAAACAATATCACAAGGAGAAAATATGAGTCAAAAAAATGAGTTTCCAAACTTTCCGGCAGATTGCAAATCAATGCTATGTAAATATCTTACAAAAGAGGTCTTTGAAGAACTTAAAGATAAAAAGACAAGCAATGGTTTTACACTTAAAGATGCGATAAATTCCGGTGTAAAAAACATTGATAGTGGTATCGGCGTTTATGCCGGTGATGAAGAGTCTTATACTGTTTTTGCCAAACTTTTTGATCCAATCATTCAAGAGTATCATGGATTTGGGCCAAACGATAGCCACAAAAGCAATCTCAACCCAGATGATCTTGATGCCCCAAACCCTGATCCAGAGGGAAAATATATCATTTCTACAAGAATCCGAGTAGGAAGGAATGTTGCAAACTTGCCTTTGGGACCTGCAATTACTAAAGATCAGAGGAATCAAGTTGAACAAGATGTCTCAGCTGCATTAAATAACTTAGATGACAAGCTCGCTGGAACATATTATCCCCTAACAGGTATGAGTGAATCAGTGAGTGCACAGCTTATTGCTGATCACTTTCTCTTTAAAGCAGGTGATAGATTTTTAGAAGCAGCGGGACTCAACCGTGATTGGCCACAGGGAAGAGGAATCTACCATAACGATGAAAAAACTTTTTTAGTTTGGGTCAATGAAGAAGATCAACTTCGCATCATCTCTATGCAAATGGGAGGGGATATCAAAGAAGTATTTACAAGACTAGCTACTGCTATCAAAGAGATTGAGAAAAAAGTTACATTTTCATATAGCCCTCATTTAGGATATATCACAAGTTGTCCTACAAACCTGGGAACAGCGATGCGTGCGAGTGTGCATATCGCTTTACCAAAATTGGCAAAAGATATGGAAACATTTAAAGCTATTACGGACAAGCATCATCTACAAATCAGAGGTATTCATGGTGAGCACTCTGAAAGTGAAGGTGGCGTATATGATATCAGTAATAGAAGAAGACTAGGTGTTACAGAAGTACAATGTGTACAAGATATGCACGACGGTGTTGTAGCACTTATCGAAAAAGAGAAATCTCTTTAGTTCCTTTACAACTGCCATAAAAAGTCTTTATACTTTTTATGGCACTCCTTCCTAATAAATAAGCTTTTTAGAGAAATTCAGCATCATAAGAACTTCTTACTAAGATTCCTGATGAA
>JALULO010000293.1 GCA_027056215.1 Campylobacterales bacterium
ATGATTTTAAAAAGAGACTTGATGATGAGTTTGATTTTATGGTAACACCTCTCGTCTTTGATCTGAAGCTCTCACTTGAAACAAAAGGATATGCCATCGAAGCAGTTTACGGTTCACCACAAGCAGATCTCTCTACCAATACACTCATGTATGTAAATACTCTCTTTCCAAGTGCCTCTAAAGATCAAAAAACAAAAGGTGGTATCATCATCGTTAAAGTTAAAAAAACAAGTGATGAACATAACACTTTACGTTTAAAAGCAAGCTATAAAGATCGTGATAACAAAGAGCATGAAGTAACTAAAAGTGCTCATTTTAAAGATGGGTTTTATTATGAAAACAGCGGTATACAAAAGGGAGTTCTCTTAAGCAAATACGTCACACTGATGCAAAACTGGTTACTCGACACGCGTCAAAGTTGTCATGATAAAACAGACTCGGATAAAGTCATACCACTGTTACAACGTTGTATGCTCTACCCACCACAAAGACCGCAATATCTCAAAATCAAAACATGGGAACGACGATCTTGTCCATTAACAGTTATGCAAGGATATCAAAATATCTTTATCCTCTTTGCACGCAAATTTCAAGATGAGATGAAAGTTCTCAAAGATAGTAGTTTACAAAAAGAACTAGATGTGTTAAAAACACTTTCAAAACAAAAATATCAACCATCACAAAGCCATGATGACTGGCAAACGGAGCGTTAAATGAGACTTTATATCTTTTTAGCATTGATCCTTACAGTACTGCTGCTGATACTTTATATAAAATTTAAAAAGGGTGAAAAAGGGCAAAACTTATTACATTTTTTAAGTGCGATAGCGGTTGCGATGTTTTTTACCTATATCAGCAAAACTATCATTGTTCATAAGCCTATTTTTATCGTACATCTTGCACTTTTACTGCTTAGCTGGGGAAGTGTTTTTTATTATGTTATCAAAGAAAAATTGATTTTATGGTTTTTGTTAGCACCTTTGGCAACAACGCTTTTTTTCTTTATAGAAGCACTCTTTTTTAGAGAACATGGATAAAAGGGTCTAAGATGTGTTACTTTTTGATAAAAAAGTCATTTTTTTTTAGAAAAAGTTACTTTATTTTTAGAAATAATCAAATTTTTGCCAAAGTTGGCGATATACTAAATAGAAAAACAATATTGTAAGTGGGATAAATCATGTATAAATATATAATCGTATTAATCAGTATGATAGCTTTTATAGGCTGTGGCGGTGCAGGTGCCGGCGATGTAGTTAAAAAAGATAAATACACCAATAAAGGCAACTATGCCCTTTGGGAATATCTTGTACCTGCCAAAACGAGTACTAACAATTATATCAAAACAACAGGTGATACAGTACAAAAGTATCAAACTAAATATATCAAAAAGGACAATAGTATTATTGAAGCATCTACAGATGTACCAAATGAACAAACTATTTATACAAAAAATGCAAATAGTATCACAGTTTCATTTTCAAAAGATTCACAGCCAAATGGACATTATGATTTACATACTTTAGTCGATATAGGTAATATGGTAACGATAAAAACATCTAACTGTATTTTAAAAAAGCATTATGACTCTTTTGCATTTCAAGGGCAAACATACTCAGATGTGATCGCTATAGAGTGTGGCAATACACCAGGATACTACCAAAAAGGTATCGGTGAAATCGGTCAAGAGCAATCTTTGAATACAACAGGAAGAGTAGTACAATTTTTATCGAACTAATATGCCATAAATTATAAAAGGTATATTCTATGACAACTGACTTAGATGAAAATATTTTGGAAGATTTTCTGATTTATGCACAAGTAACACTTGCCAATCTGGATGATGCTATTTGTACCGATAATATGAAAGGTATCACCAAATTTTCACAAGAACTCTATCTAAAAGCAGATACTTTACAAGTAAATCCAATCGCTCTTATCGCAAAAGAGATTGCTTTGCGTGCATCTTTAAAAAGAGATGCAGATTATACAGCTCTTTTTGATGCGTTAAGAGAGAGTCTTCTTGTATTAGAAGAGAGATTTACTTTAGCAGAGGAGATGCTTACCTGCTAGATAACCACTAGCCCATGCAAAATGGAGGTTATACCCTCCTCTGTCGCCATCTATATCAAGTATTTCACCAGTAAAATAGAGACCGCTTTGGCGCTTTGACATAAATGTTTTGCAATCAACTTCACTACAATCAACACCACCAGCCATCACTTCAGCACCTTTTGCTCCTCTTGTATCTACGATAGGAATTGATAAATTTTTGATTATATATGCCAATGTATGTAACTGTTTGGTATGTAAATTTTGTGCATTTAAGAGATTGGTTTTTGCTAGTATCATAATAATCAATTTTTGATGTAAGATACCATTTAACCACAAAGTTGGAGATTTATGACTAAACTTTTGATTCTTTTTTTGTAATAACTTTTTTAGTGCTTGTAAAGAGATATCCGGTAACAAATCAATCATAATCTCAGTTTGCTTGTGTTGCAATACCCCTTTTGCAATGCTTCTACTGATATCAAGTATTGCCAATCCTGAGAGACCATAATCTGTAAATAACAAATCGCCCCTTATCTCTTGTTCTATCTGTTTATCCACCAAAGCACGAAGAGATGCATCTATCTTAACCCCACTAACTTTTTTAAGTAAGGAATCATCACTGACCAACTGAACAAGAGAAGGAAACCTTGGATATATACGATGTCCAAAATGTTGTGCAAAACTATAACCATCTTCACTACTGCCAAGAGAAGGCATCGCCATAGAACCTGTTGCGATAACAACTTTATCAAATGAGAACTCTTTTTGCTCACTCTGTATAAAGAACTTATCACTTTTTTTATGCACACTACGAACTGTCACTTCTGTCATGATCGTAACACCATTTGCACGTAAAGCATCTTCTAAAAAAACAACCACACTAGCAGATTGAAGAGACATAGGGAACATCCTACCATCCTCAATGGCAATCAAATCCAATCCTAAATCTGCAAAGAATTTTCTTACTTCATGTTTCCCAAACTGTTTTAGTGCATATTGTACAGTTGAGAGATGATGTCCATGATAATTTTTTTCACTGACATCTTCGTTGGTGATATTGCATCGACCATTACCTGTTGCAAGTATCTTTCTACCAATTTTTTTATTTTTTTCTATCAAAGTGACATCACAACCAGAACCTGATGCGATCAATGCACACACCATACCCGACGCTCCACCACCGATAATCGCAATCTTCTTTTTCATGAGAGGATTGTAGCATACATATAACGTGAAGGAGATGAAGAAACAATAGTATAAAATATTTATTAAATATGAAGTATAATGAGAAATCTTTACTAAAGGAATTCTATTGAAATATAAATTATTAACAGCTGCACTTCTAACCACCTCACTTGCTCAGGCAGATTTTATTGGAGGAGAAATCAGTGTAGGCTACATAAATGAACAACCTTCAGGAACTTTTTCCTATAAAGGAACACAGGGGGATGTAGAAAATACATTTGGTTGGAAAAGTGAAAACGCTATCATGGCAAAAGCATATCTGGAACATCCTCTACCAGTACTTCCAAATATACGCCTCACATATACAAATCTTTCGCATTCAGGGACAGGTGAAGTTGCAGCATTTACCTATGGTGATAAAACATATAGCGGTACTATTACAACTGATTTTGACACAGATATCATAGATGGAACACTCTATTATGAAATACTTGACAACTGGGTCAATCTTGATTTAGGTATCAATGCAAAGTATATCAATGGTACTGCCACCGTTAACAATACACTTATCGGTAAAACAAATGCTGATATTTCCGTTGTTATCCCCACACTCTATGCAAAAGCGAGATTTGATCTACCTGCAACAAATATCAGCTTCCAGGCTGAAGGAGATGCCATCAGCTATAGTGGCAATACACTGTATGATCTCTATTTAAGTGCAAGATATACATTTATTGCTGGTCTGGGTATTGAAGCAGGCGTAAAAAGAACAAAATTTAAACTTGATGATATAGATAATGTTACAGCTAATGTAGATTTTACAGGATTGTATGTTTCCGCTGTCTGGGACTTTTAGCCGTAAAACACTTATTATCCGATGTGGTAATAAGTGTTTTACGATACATAACTTAGCGTATGATACCACCCTTTTTAAGATTTTCCATAAATTCTTTTGCAACTTTTTCATTTTCGATATAAACACCGTAAGTATTATAAAACTCTTCGGCTAATTTATCAGATAACATTTTATATTCATACATTTTATTTCGATTTTCCTGAGCTTTGATCGTGACATTGTGATCATAATCCATCTCTTTTTGATTTATTTTTGGAATACTCGAAAGTAATTCTTTGACTTCATCAAACTGTTGATTTTGTTTGAGAAATGATTCATATGAATGCCTATAATCGATATATGTTCCAAGTATTTCAAGCTTTTTATCTTTATCTACAATTTTTGGTTTTCTGTTTTTAAACATTTCATCCTCTGTTAAAGGAACTGCAAATTTAAATAAAAACTCACTTTTTAACTTACTCAATTTTTTTGAAACATTCATCAATCTTGTCGTGATTTGATTCTCTTTATTTTCTAAAGAGCTATAAAACTCTTTTTTACGTCTTTGCGCTCGTATATATGCATAGTTATTATCATTTCCAAGTCCAAGATTTTGCATAGCTTTGTTTTTTCGATAAAACTCATGAACTAGTTTTTCTTTGTGTTCCTGCCAACTTTGCAATTTATTTTCGAGAAGTTGATACTCTTTTGTCAATATTTTTGCTTCACGTACCATCTGCATACGCAATAGGATATCATTTTCAGCAGATGTATTTTGATCATAGGAAAAAGCAAAAGTGCTCAAATAGAATAAAGTCACAAAAAACCAAAAAAATCGCATATGAATATTATTCCTTAAAAGTAAAGTATCTTGCATAATTATATTATAGAATTAAATATTATATAGTTATTAGATTAAAGTTAGATTAAAATTCGTAGGAGAGAAGAGAAGAAGAGTATCTTCTTCTCTTTATATATTATGGGTTGATCTGTACAATTACTTCATCGCCCCTTGCATCAAAAACAACTTTATCACCTTCCGCTATC
>JALULO010000294.1 GCA_027056215.1 Campylobacterales bacterium
ACTATTAAACCAAATTACCACGATGTTTACAAAATTGACACAACGTCAAAAAATCATTATCGGCATCGCAACATTGGCCGTTATTGGTTTTATTGTTTTTTTGGTTTTATATACAAATAAACAAAAAAGTTCAGACGGTTATAGTATTTTGTTTGACCATATCAGTGCCAGTGATTCGGCCCTTGTCATCGATCAACTTGAGAAAGACAATGTTCCTTACAAACTCAAAAGTGAAGGAACTATTGAAGTTCCAAGTGAACACGTTTACAAAGAACGTATCGCCGTCGCTGCTCAGGGAATCCCTAAAAATAGTAAAATAGGCTTTGAACTTTTTGATAAACAAAACTTCGGTGAAACAGATTTTGCACAAAAAATCAAATATTTAAGAGCTTTAGAGGGAGAACTTGAACGCACAATTATGGGATTGAATCCTATAGAAGATGCAAAAGTACACATCGCCTTACCAAAAGATAGCGTATTTGTCGAGAAAGAAACAAAACCCACAGCATCCGTTATTTTAAAAATAGTCAAGAACAAAAAACTTTCTTCAAAACAAATTACCGGTATCAAAAATCTTGTTGCTGCATCAGTTGCCAAACTCAATGAGGAAAATGTCAAACTAATTGACCAAAATGGTAATCCTTTGGGTAATACGACAACAGATGGATTTGAATCTGATCTGGTTACAGCACAGATAAAATATAAAAAAGATTACGAACGTGCATATGAAAATAAAATCGAAAATGTCTTGTCACCGATTTTAGGCGGTAATCAAAAAGTAGTCGCTAAAGTTACAATTGATTTTGATTTTGAGCAAAAAAATACTGTTAGCGAATTTTACGACCCAGAATCTGTAGTCAGAAGTGAACAAAGTACGGAAGAGAAGAAAGAAGGCTCCACTACCAAAAACAGTGGTGGTGTTCCTGGTGCTATCAGTAATATAGGTCCAGTACAAGGGACACAAAAGAAGAAACCAAATGGTGAAAAATACGAAAAAAGTTCCACCACAACAAACTATGAAATTTCTAAGAAAGTCACAAATATAAAGGGCGAATTTGCCAAAATAAAACGTATCACTGCTGCTGTAGTCGTAGATGGAAAATACAAAACACAAATCGACAAAAAAACGAATAGTGAAGAGATAAAATATGTTGCATTGGATGAAACAGAGATAGAAGCGATCAATAATATCGTAAAAAACAGTATCGGTTTTAATAAAAAAAGAGGTGATACCGTAACAGTCAGTAATTTTGAATTTAACCCTCTATCTGCAACAAAACCAAAAGGTGTAGCAGGTCAAATACAAGGTGTTATGCAAAACTATGTCAATCCCTTATTTCCATTGATAAAATATCTTTTAGCCTTTACGCTTTTATTTGTCTTTTATAAAAAAATAATCTCTCCATTTAGTGAAAAGATGTTACAAGATTATACAGAAGAAGAAAATGATGAAGCAGAACAAGAAATCGAGCATGAAGATGAAGAAGATGATGTTTTAAAAGAATACAATGAAGCTAAAAAAAGAGCAGAAGAAGAACTTGGCTTACGTAAAGAGCTCGACAAAGATGAAATAAAACATGAAGTTATTTTAGAGAAAATACGTCATGAAATCGAAAAAAATCCAGATGAAGCAGCTAGATTACTAAAATCAATGATAGAAGATGAAAATGAACTGTAAGGGTATATATGCAATCCGTCCTTAACAAAGAGCAACAAGAAGTATATAATTCACTTACTATGCGTCAGAAAATCGCAATTTTTTTAACACAATTAGGCGAAGATACATCTTCAAGAATCTTTGCCAATCTTGATATAGATCTTATCACATCACTTTCTGCAGAAATCGCAAGATTACAAAATGTTGATAAACCTGTTGCCACAGCTGTTTTAGAAGAATTTTTTGCACTTTTACAATCTAACAATTATATTGTGAGTGGAGGATTCGAATATGCAAAAGAGATTTTGTTTAAAACATTTGGACCTGAAACGGCACAACAAATTTTAAATCGTCTTTCAAAAGAGTTGGGTGAAGCAAAAAGTTTTAACTTTCTTGCAAAGGTTAAACCAGAACAACTAGCAGATTTTATTATCTCAGAACATCCGCAAACTATTGCTTTGATTTTAGCACATATGAGTCCTATATCAGCAGCCGAAACACTTTCTTTCTTTGAAGACAATTTACGTGCTGATGTCACCATCAGAATGGCAAATCTAGGTGATATCTCACCAGCTATCATCAAAAGAGTTTCAGCAGTTTTAGAAAGTAAATTAGAATCCCTTACTTCCTATAAAGTTGAAGTTGGTGGACCTCGTGCTGTTGCAGAGCTACTCAATAAACTGGGTCAAAAAGCGACCAAATCAACTATAGAGCTGATTGAAAAAACAGATTCAGAACTTGCAAATGTTATCAAAGATCTCATGTTTACGTTTGAAGACATTAATAAATTGGACAAAGGTGCTATTCGTGAACTGCTGAAAGCGTTGGATAAAAATCAACTCATGATTGCACTTAAAGGTTCGGGGGAAGAGTTAAAAGAAAAGTTTATGGAAAATATGTCTACCCGTGCAGCAGAAGCATTTGAAGAAGAGATGCAGTTTATGGGACCTACAAAAGTTAAAGATGTGGAAGAAGCCCAAAGAAAGATTGTTGAAGAGGTACAAAAACTCGCAGAAAAAGGATTAGTTCAAATCGGCGAAGCAGATGAAGTTATCGAGTAAAGTATGGGAAACATTATCAACACAAAAGATGACTCAAACTATACAATCAAAAAATTTACTTTCGATAAGATAGATAGTACTGCTGAAGATTTTGTACTTTTAACACAAAATCCTTTTGAAGAGAATCCAGCACAACAACTATCACAACCAAAAGAGGATGAGGATCAACATCAAAATATATCTGTAGCACCACTACAGAACAATAAAGAACTACTTGAAAAAATCGAACAGTTGACTTCAGATGTAATTACATTGCAAATGGAACTTGAGAAACAAGAAACTACATTTACACAAAAGATTGAAACCGAAAAACAGCAAGCATATGAAGAAGGAAAAATTGAGGGGCTAAAAATTGCACAAGAACAATATTCAGAAGATTTGGAAACACATAAAACCCAACTTTTACGTTCAATAGAATTATTAGATGAGCAAAAACAACTGTACGATAAAGCAATACATGACCTTGAAGCTGATTTGTTACAAGGTTCTTTTATCCTTGCACAAAAAATTATTATTAAAGAAATTGATGCATATTCTTCTGAAATTGCAACACAAATCGCGCAATCTTTATTAAAAACTGTTCATGAGGGTAGTGAAGTCACACTTAAGGTAAATCCCATAGACTTTGAGGATATATCAAGCCACTTTAAAGACAATCGTATTAAAATTGAATCAGATGAAGCCATCCAAAAGGGTGGTGTCGTAATCCTAAGTGATAGTGGTAATATTGATGGAGATATTCTAACACGGTATAAACAATCCCTTCAGCTATTGCAAAAAGAGAGTTAGATGGATATAAAAAATTATGATATAGCACAATTAGAAGACCTTTGTGCAAAAATTCGCCAAAAGATACTACAAACAGTCAGCAAAAATGGGGGACATCTTAGTTCAACATTAGGATCTGTAGAACTCATCGTTGCGATGCACTATGTCTTCAATCCTGGTCAAGATCCTTTTATCTTTGATGTGTCTCATCAGGCATATGCTCATAAACTTTTAACAGGCAGATGGGATAAATTTGACACACTGCGTACGTTCGGTGGACTTAGTGGATACACAAAGCCAAGCGAATCACCTTATGATTTTTTTATTGCTGGGCATAGTTCTACATCTATTTCATTGGCGGTTGGTGCGGCAAAAGCAATTAAACTCAAACATGAAGATAGACTACCTATTGCATTTATAGGTGATGGTTCTATGACAGCAGGAATGGTTTATGAAGCTATGAATGAGCTAGGTGATATAAAATTGCCTGCTATTATCATACTCAATGACAATGAAATGAGTATAGCAAAACCTATCGGTGCTATCAGTAACTATCTTTCTCAGGTTATGGCAGGTCATTTTTATCAAAAAATAAAACAGCAAACTAAACAAATTCTTGAACATTTACCAGAAAGTGCAACATATATTGCAAAACGTTTTGACGAAAGTATGAAACTTATCACTCCAGGTATATTATTTGAAGAGCTAGGGTTAGAATACATAGGACCAGTAAATGGTCATGATCTTGGCGCTTTAATAGAAGCCTATACATTAGCAAAAAAAATGCACCGCTCTGTTATCATCCATGCGCAAACAACCAAGGGTAAAGGTTATGAAATAGCAGAAGGCTACTATGAACACTGGCATGGAGTAAGTCAATTTGATATAGATACTGGAGAACCTATCAGCAAAGGTAGTACAAAAAATGCCACTAAGATGTTTAGTGAAGCTCTTATGCAATTGGCAAAAACAGATGATAAAGTTGTCGGTGTTACTGCTGCTATGCCTAGCGGAACCGGTATCAAAGATCTTATGGAAACCTACCCTGAACGTTTTTGGGATGTTGCTATTGCCGAGCAACATGCCGTGACTTCTATGTGTGCTATGGCACAAGAGGGATTTAAACCTTTTATAGCTATTTATTCTACATTTTTACAGCGTGCCTACGATCAAATCATTCATGATGCTTGTATTATGTCGCTTCCTGTTGTATTTGCGATAGATCGAGCTGGAATTGTGGGAGAAGATGGGGAAACACATCAAGGAGCTTTTGACATCTCTTTTTTACGTGCTATTCCAAATATCACACTCTTTGCTCCACGTGATGAGTCAAGTATGCATCATGCTGTAAACTTTGCACACAAACTACAAGCCCCATGTGCATTTAGATATCCTAGAGGTGCATTTACAGCACTGCCATATAAAACTAAGCCTATGGTCTTAGGCAAAGCAGACCTTCTGAAAGAAGCTGATTCTGAAATCTTACTGATAGGTTATGGCGCAGGAGTTGGACGTGCCTATGAGACTATGAAACTACTGGATTATGAAGTAGGTCTACTTGATCTTGTTTTTGTCAAACCTCTTGATGCAAAACTTCTCATAGAACTTGCACAAAGATATACGAGGTGGTATGTTTTCAGTGATAGCGCAAAGATTGGTGGTGTTCAAAGCGCTTTAAGTGAGTTTTTAACACAAAACAATATCAACAATATAGAACTTATAAGTTTTGAATACGAAGATGCCTTTATCACCCATGGGAATACCAAGCTTGTTGAAGAATCACTTGGAATTTTACCAGAACAATTAAAAAATACAATAAATAATCAAACGAAAACCACAATATAAAGAATTTGAATATTCTAATTTATTTACTCATACCATAAAACTTTCTTTTGTAATGACGATATTTCATGCAAATTATCCAAGGTTCAATATGAGTAATATAATTGACTTATTTCCTTTTGCAGCTGAAACGAAAGATGAAATAGAACAGCAAAACAAATATTTAAAAAAAGTTTCTTTAACTGGAAAAATAAATGCATTAAAATCTTCTGAAAATTTATTTAAATATACAGATAAAACAATAGAACAATTTGATGTTTTAAAAGTAAAATTAACGGATGCTCTTGTTGCAGAAAATATCAATAAAATAACAAATGAACTTTATTTAAAGGCACAATTATCTATTGATGTTTTAAAGCGCAACCTCTTTGAAAGAACAGCAGATGTTGGTTTTTTGTCACAAGATTACGAAATCATAAAATTTTTATTAAACCAACAATCAGAAGATACTCTTAAAATACGTCTTACCGAATATATTAAAAAATATAGTGTCTATGATGATGTGATCATCTTTGACATAAACTTTCAAAAAAAAATCAATATCAACTCTGATAATCATGTCCATATAGCAACTGACAATATTTTGCAACAAGCACTTGAAAATGATACATATATTGAAAAATTTGGATATACAGATATATGTCCACATAAAGATAATACGTTAATTTATGCACAAAAAATTGTTCATAATAATAAAGACTTAGGTGTTTTATGTTTATCTTTCAAATTTGATGATGAATTGCGAACAATATTTCATGCACTTTGCACTAAAAATGATCTCATTTATCTTGAACAAAACAAGCAAGTTATAGCATCTAGTAATCAAAATCTTATCAAAAAGGATGAGAGAATTCAGCTTACAAAAAACAAACAACTTTCACTTTATAAACAAAATAAAATTGCCGTACAAACCTCTACAAAAGGTTATCAAGGATATTTTGGTCTTGACTGGAAGTGTACTGCTATATCTCTAAAAAACGATATCGAGTTTGATTCAAGTAATATTTGTCAAACATTACCTAAAAACTTACAAGATATTATCAATGAAGCACATGAAATTGTTGATGACTTGGCTGATGTCATCATAAATGGAGAATTGATAGCATCAAAATTCCGTCAATATACACTTTCACCTATCTTAGAAAATTTACGAACTATTAGTGGTCATCTACTAGAAAGCATTAACAGTTCAGCGACAATTTTATCGCAAACTATAACGCAAAGTTTACTAAACAATGCAAAACTTACAACTAAATTTAGTATTGACCTTATGGATAGAAACCTTTACGAACGTGCAAATGATTGTAGATGGTGGGCACTTACAACACAGTTTAAAGAAGAGCTTTCAAAATCTGATCCAAATTCGAAACTTCTATCCAATATTTTAAAAGATATCAATGAACTTTATACCGTATATACAAATTTATTTATATACAACAAAAAAGGTAAAATTATTGCCGCTTCACATGATCAATCTATCATAGGCAACACTTTTAAATCAGATATTCTTCAATCTGTACTATATGAAAAAGATACACAAAAATATTTCGTTACATCATTTGAAACAACATCTTTTTATGAGAATAGACCTACATATATTTATAATGCTGCCATAAATAGTACTACTGAGACAGTTGGAGGTATCGCCATAGTATTTGATAGCGAGCCGGAGTTTAAAGCAATTCTAAAAGATAGTGCGTTAAAAGACAAAAAAGGGTTTTCTCTCTTTTGTCGTAAAAATAAACAAATCATCGCTTCCACATCAAAGACATTAGAACCCCTAGAATATATTGATCTACCTAATAAATTTTTTGAACTTAAAGAAGACCAAACCGTGCAAGATTACTATCAATATGAAAATAAAAACTATTTGGTAACCGCTGTTCACTCTAATGGTTATCGAGAGTACAAACAAAAAGACAATTATACCAATGACATTATTGCTATAAGTTTAATCGAAATAGTATGATAGTGGTGTCCCCGATGCGATTCGAACGCATGACCTCTGGATTAGGAATCCAGTGCTCTATCCAGCTGAGCTACGAGGACGGGGAAAGATAAATGAAGAATAGGAAAAACCTATCTCTTCCATTTATCCTAAAAAAGGTTATTCGCTTAACCATTTCTTTTTTTAATTATTTCTTCTGCAACATTTTTAGGAACTTCTGCATAGTGATCAAATTCCATAGCGTATGTAGCGCGACCTTGTGTTGCTGATCTTAGATCCGTTGAGTAACCAAACATTTCTGAAAGAGGAACAAATGCATTAATGATTTTATTTCCTGCTCTTTCATCCATACCTTCAACTTGTCCACGTCTTCTGTTAAGATCACCGATAACATCACCCATAAACTCTTCTGGTACTTCAACTTCAACTTTCATCATAGGTTCCATGATAACTGCACCAGCTTTTCTAGCACCTTCTTTGAAACCCATTGAGGCAGCAAGTTTAAATGCCATTTCATTTGAATCCACATCATGGTAAGAACCATCATAAAGCGTAACTTTTACATCTTCAACAGGATAACCAGCTAATACACCACCTTGCATCGCTTCTTGAATACCTTTGTCAACTGCAGGAATAAATTCTCTTGGAACAGAACCACCTTTGATCGCATTGACAAATTCATAACCATTACCAGCTTCCATAGGTTCAAGGCGAAGATATACATGACCAAACTGACCACGACCACCTGATTGTTTTGCATATTTGTATTCTTGCTCAACATTTTTTCGAATTGTCTCTCTGTATGCGACTTGTGGTTGTCCAATTTCGGCTTCAACTTTAAACTCTCTCATCATACGATCAACAAGGATTTCAAGGTGAAGTTCACCCATACCAGAGATGATAGTTTGACCACTTTCTTCATCTGTTTGAACTCTAAAAGAAGGATCTTCTTGAGCAAGTTTTTGAAGTGCGATACCCATTTTTTCCTGATCTGCTTTTGTTTTTGGCTCAACTGCAACAGAGATAACTGGTTCTGGAAAATCCATTCTTTCCAAGACTACTTTATCTGCTGGATCACATAGTGTATCACCTGTAGTTGTATTTTTTAAACCAACAACAGCTCCGATTTCACCAGCGTAAATCTCTTTAACTTCTTCACGCTTAATCGCATGCATTTTCATGATACGACCAATTCTCTCTTTTTTATCTTTTGTTGTATTATGTACAAAAGAACCAGCTTCTAAGCTTCCTCTATACACACGAACAAATGTTAACTGACCAACAAAAGGATCGGTCATGATTTTAAATGCCAACGCCGCAAATGCACCATCATCAGTTGATGCTACAACGATTTCGGCTTCTTCATCATCCATCAAAGTACCTTTGATAGCTGCAACTTCAGTAGGAGCAGGAAGATAAGTAACAACAGCATCCAGTAATGTTTGTACACCTTTGTTTTTAAATGCTGTACCAGCTGTCATAGGCACAATATGCATACCAAGTGTAGCTGCTTTGATACCAGCAATAATCTCATCATTTGAGATTTCTTCACCTTCTAGGAATTTTTCCATAAGGTTATCGTTGCCCTCAGCTTCTGCGATACTTTCGATCATCTTTTCACGATATTCTTCAGCTTTTTCTTGCATATCTGTAGGTATATCTTCTACATGGTAATTAGAGCCCATAGCAGCATCTTGATCCCATACGATGGCTTTCATCTGTACTAAATCTACAACACCTGCAAAATTTTCTTCTGCACCGATAGGCAATTGAATCGGTACAGGATTTCCTTTAAGACGATCTTTAATCTGTCTTTCAACTTCGTAAAAATCTGCACCTGTTCTATCCATTTTATTAACAAAAACAATTGAGGGCACACCATAACGGTTTCTTTGTCTCCATACTGTCTCAGATTGTGGTTGTACACCACCAACTGCACAGAACACTGATACAGCACCATCAAGCACACGCATAGAACGTTCAACTTCGATTGTAAAGTCAACGTGACCTGGGGTGTCGATGATATTGATCTGTTTGCCATCCCATTCACAAGTTGTAGCTGCTGAAGTAATTGTAATACCTCTTTCTTGTTCTTGTTCCATCCAGTCCATAGTAGCAGCACCATCATGAACTTCACCGATTTTGTGTTCAACACCTGTATAAAAAAGAATTCTTTCAGTTGTTGTTGTTTTACCAGCATCAATATGAGCTGCAATACCAATATTTCTTACATCTTCAAGTTTATGAGATCTTGCCATTTAGTATCCTTTTTACCATCTATAGTGAGCAAATGCTTTATTCGCTTCAGCCATTTTATAGGTATCTTCTTTTTTCTTGTATGAAGCACCTCTTTCATGTGCAGCATCGATTAGCTCATTTGCTAATCTGTCTTTCATCGTTCTTTCACTTCTTTTTCTTGTAAAACCGATTATCCATCTAAGTGCAAGTGATTGTTGTCTTACAGGTCTTACTTCGACAGGTACTTGGTATGTAGCACCACCTATTCTTCTACTTTTAACTTCCATAACTGGTTTGATATTTTCAATCGCTTTATAAAATATATCGATACCTTTTTCATCTTCAACTTTTTTGTCAACAGTTTCGATAGCATCATAAAATATTTTTGCAGCAACGCTTTTTTTACCATCTAACATGATGGAGTTGATAAATTTAGATACCAATTTTGAGTTATAGATTGGATCTGGTAGTATTTCCCGTACGGGAGCTTTTCTTCTTCTCATAGTCTTCCTTCAATTTTTGAAAATTTACTCAAACTTTACCCACAAAGGTTTCATGGTAAAGCCTGGCCAATTTAACAATAATAATTTTTTATTTTTTAAAATATAATTTTTAAGATACTAACATCAAACACAAATGTATCGATAAAGCATCGGTTCTTAAACCTAAATTATTATTTAGGTCTCTTTGTACCGTATTTACTTCTTGCAACTTTTCTGTTTGCAACACCGGCTGTATCAAGTGCACCACGAACGATGTGATATTTTACACCAGGTAAATCTTTTACCCTACCGCCTCTAACTAATACAATAGAGTGTTCTTGAAGGTTGTGACCTTCACCACCGATATAACTAATCACTTCAAATCCACTTGTCAATCTTACTTTTGCAACTTTTCTAAGTGCTGAGTTAGGTTTTTTTGGAGTTGTAGTGTAAACTCTTGTGCAAACACCTCTTCTTTGAGGACATTTGTCAAGTGCCGGTGATTTTGATTTTTTAATCACCTTTTTTCTCTCTTTACGAATCAACTGATTAATAGTTGGCACATGTTTTCCTTTTGTAAATTTCTCTATATCACGCCTAGCGTCTATAAAGGTTGGCAATAATACTAAAAAAATGTTTATAAAATACTTAATTTAAGGGGTTGTTTAATAAATGGAGATCGATATAGAGGCATTTAACACCTCTATATCATAAATATTAGTTTTCGTTAAACTTTAATTTAACTTTCTGATCTTGATACATACCTGTACCAACAGGGATCATACGACCAAGGATGACGTTTTCTTTAAGATCTTCAAGATAATCTGTCTTACCTGCAATACTAGCTTCGGTCAAAACTTTCGTTGTTTCCTGAAATGATGCTGCTGAGATAATACTATCTGCATTAATCGCAGCACGTGTAACACCTAAAAGTGTAGGTTCAGCTATAGCTGGTTCTCCACTTATTCTTACGATACGTTCATTTTCTTCTCTAAGTTTTCTTCGACTGATAAGATCTCCGGTAATAAAATGTGTATCACCGCTATCTACAATTTTTACCTGTCGCAACATTTGAGATACAATGACTTCAATGTGCTTATCACTAATCGCAACACCCTGGCTACGATATACTTGTTGAATCTCACTAATCAAATAAAAGTGTAACGCTTTTTCGCCCATGATTCTAAGGATATCATGACTTGATACTTGTCCATCTGTAAGCTTCTCACCAACTTGAACATACTCTCCAGTATGAACTAAAATCTGTCTATTTTTATCAACTAAATATTCTTTTATATTGCCATCTTCCGTATCAACGACAATACGTTCTTTCGCTCGTAATGGCTTACCAAATCGTACAGTTCCTGCAACTTCAGATATAACAGCTGGACTTTTTGGTTTTCTCGCCTCAAAAAGTTCACTAACTCTTGGAAGACCACCAGTAATATCTTTTGACTTGGCAGCTGCTTTTGGTACTTTTGCAAGTTCATCAGCTTGTTTAACCTCTGCACCATTTTCTACAAGAATAGATGTTTTTGGTTCAAGTGTATACTTTTTAAGCTCCCCACTTTGTGTTGCAAGTACAATGGCAGGCTTATAACCTGATGGTACATATTCATTAATCACCAATCTTGTCTGTCCTAATTCATCCAACTGTTCAGTAGCTGTTTGACCTGGCTCAATGTCTTCAAAAGTAACAACACCATCTTCTTCAGCGATGATAGGCGTTGAGTAAGGATCCCATTCAGCGATAATGACTTGTTCATCACTTTGAGGTTTAGCAATAAGATCAGTAGCCTCTACTTGTTCATTATCATTAAATTCTACAATTGAATTTCTTGGTATATAGTGTCTTACCGCTTCTCTACCTTCATCATCAGCTATAATGGCAAACAAACCTTTTTCATCAACAATATGTCCTTTTTCAATATTTGAAAATCTTTCCAAATAATCACTTGTCAATTGAAAATATTTAACTATCCCTTCTGCTTTGGCAGTAATTTTTTGAACAACAGGAGCACCATTTTCTATTTTAAGTATACTACCAAATTGAATACGATTTGGAATATTCCATCCCTCTTTAATCACTTCAACAATACTCTCACCTTCATCTACTGGTTTACCGTTATCATATGGAAGATAAAATTTACCTTCCATCTTCCCACTGATTCCTGCAAGTTCATTTGGCTTAGCAATATCATTTTTACGTAAAACAAATTTTGCTGTTTCTTTTTCTCCTGCCACACTAATAACCATCTCTTCATGAGCATACGCAACAGTTACATTTCCACTAAATGGTGCTTTTATTTTTGGTTCAACTAACAAAATCGCAGCATTTCTTCTGTTCGCAACAATCTTTTCACCGTTACTATTCGTATAAATATGAAGATTAAAGAATCTAATAAAACCTTCTTTTTTTGCAACAACTTGTTTATCTTGTTGTTCAGTTGAGGCAGTACCACCGATGTGGAATGTTCTAAGTGTCAACTGTGTACCAGGCTCTCCAATCGATTGTGCTGATATAATACCAACAGCTTCACCTTTTTTAACCAATTTTGCCTTACCAAGATCTAATCCGTAACATTTAGCACATACACCTTTGATCGACTTACAAGTAATCGGTGTTCGAATGACAGCCGATTTTATACCTGCATCAGCGATACTTTGTGCAGCAACTTCATCGATCAATGTTCCTTCTACAAATAAAACTTCATTGGTAATTGGATCAATAATATTTTCAGCTAAAACACGACCTAATACCCTATCTTCCAACGATTCTACTAGTTCACCATGAACACTAATCTCAGTGATTTCAACACCTTCGTGTGTACCACAATCATCTTCAGATACTTTTACATTTTGACTAACATCAACAAGTTTTCTTGTCAAGTAACCCGCATTTGCTGTTTTAAGTGCTGTATCTGCAAGACCTTTTCTGGCACCGTGTGTAGAGATAAAATACTCAAGAACATTTAATCCTTCACGGAAGTTTGAAATAATCGGAGTCTCAATAATAGAACCATCAGGTTTTGCCATCAAACCACGCATACCGGCTAGTTGCCTAATCTGTGCGGCGGAACCCCTTGCACCTGAATCTGCCATCATATAAATGGAATTAAAACCATCTTTATCATTTTTCATAAGCTTCATCATCTCATTTGCGAGCATATTATTTGTATTGGTCCATATATCGATAATTTTATTGTATCTTTCTTGCTCTGTTAACAAACCTGCTGAAAACTGCTGTTGAATTTCAAGAACTTTTTTCTTTGATTCTTTGATAACACCTTCTTTACTTTCAGGGACATTAATATCATCAATAGAAATCGATATACCTGCATCAGTAGAGTATTTAAAACCAAGTGCTTTTAAATTATCCAAGATTTCAGCTGTTGCATAAGTATCACCTATTTTATAAATATTATCAACAAGATTACCTATATCTTTTTTCTTTAATACCCTATTCCATAAATCTTCTTGAACAAAATCAGGCAATACAGATTTAATAATCATACGACCTGCTGTAGTATGAACAAGTCTACCATTAACAACTGTTTTGATTTTTGCTTGAGTCTCTAATACACCAGCATCTAATGCCACCATAATCTCATTGATACCTGAGAAAAGTTTATTAGCACCTTTTGAACCCTCTTTTTCAAGACTCAGATAGTAGATACCAAGTACCATATCTTGAGTAGGAACAGCAATCGCTTTACCAGAAGCTGGCAGTAAGATATTATTAGAAGAAAGCATTAAAACTTTACACTCTGCTATTGCTTCACGTGACAAAGGAACATGAACAGCCATTTGATCCCCATCAAAGTCGGCATTAAATGCAGAACAAACCAATGGATGTAACTGAATCGCTTTACCTTCTATCAAAATAGGATGAAACGCTTGAATAGACAACTTATGCAGTGTAGGTGCACGGTTTAGCATAATTGGATAATTATCAACAACTTCTGCCAAACATTCCCATACTTCGTTTGTTTTGCCTTCAATCATACGTTTTGCTTGTTTGATTGTCGTTGCATAACCTTTATCTTCTAGTTTTGCTAAAAGATGTGGTTTAAATAGTTCCAATGCCATTGTTTTTGGCAAACCACATTGATCCATCCTAAGATTTGGACCAACAACGATAACAGAACGACCTGAAAAGTCAACCCTTTTACCCAAAAGGTTTTGCCTAAAACGTCCTTGTTTACCTTTGATGATTTCACTCAAAGATTTCAGAGGTCTCTTATTTGCACCTTTTACAGCATTTGCACGACGACCGTTGTCAAATAACGCATCTACAGATTCCTGAAGCATTCTTTTTTCATTTCTGATAATAATCTCAGGTGCATCAAGATCGACAAGTCTTTTAAGTCTTGCATTTCTATTAATCACTCTTCTATATAAATCATTCACATCTGATACTGCAAATTTTCCACCATCAAGAGAAACAAGTGGTCTAAGATCGGGAGGGAGAACCGGTAAAACCGTAATCATCATCCATTCCGGTTTATTCCCACTATTTACAAAAGATTCAACAACTTTTAGTCTTTTAACAAGTTGTTTTTTCTTTGCTTCAGATTTGGTATCTTCCATATCTTGTTTAAGCTTCTGTAAAATTTCAATCAAATCAAAATCTTCTAAAAGATCTTTAATCGCTTCACCACCCATTTGTGCTTCAAAACCTGAATCTACAAATCTTTGTTCAAGTGACTGATATTGATCTTCATTTAATACATCATACTTCAATACCTTATTTGTATTTTCATGGTCATAGTAAGCTTCACCCTGATTCTTAACAATATACGCTTCATAATAAAGTACTCTTTCAAGATCTTTCATCTTAATACCCAGCAATGTACCAATACGACTTGGAAGTGAATTCACATACCAAATATGTGCAACAGGTGTTACAAGTTCAATATGCCCCATACGAGATCGGCGTACTTTTGAAGTTGTAACTTCAACACCACATTTTTCGCATTTGATACCTTTATATCGCATTTTTTTATATTTACCACAAAGACATTCATAATCTCTTACAGGTCCAAAAATCTTGGCACAAAAAAGTCCATCACGCTCAGGTTTCAATGTTCTATAGTTTATAGTTTCTGGCTTTTTTACTTCACCATAACTCCATGACATGATTCTTTCAGGACTTGCAAGCTTTAACCTAAAAGCTTCAAAATCTCTTGGACGGTTCTCTTCATTAATCTCTATCGGAATCAGATTCTTCACCCTCTACTCCTTCTTCAAATATCTCTACATCTAGTGCCAATGATTTTAACTCGTTGGTCAATACAAAAAATGTTTCCGGAATACCGGTTTTAGGTACATTTTCACCTCTGGTGATTGCTTTATATGCTTGCATTCTTCCTTCAACGTCATCTGACTTGATTGTTAACATCTCTTTAAGGGTATGTGCTGCACCGTATGCTTCAAGTGCCCATACCTCCATCTCACCAAATCTTTGTCCACCAAATAGCGCTTTACCACCAACTGGCTGTTGTGTAACAAGTGAATAAGGTCCAGTACTTCTTGCATGAACTTTTTCATCAACCAAGTGATGAAGTTTAAGCATATACATAATCCCAACATTAACACGTTCTTTCATAGGCTCACCTGTTCTACCATCGTAGAGTTTTGTCTTACCATCAGAATCAATTTTTGCTAATTCAAATAACTTTTTAAATTCTATTTCAGTTGTACCTTCAAAAATTGGTGTTGCAAAACGTACACCTTTTGCCCAGTCTCTTGCATAATCAAGTAATTTTTCATCACTTAATGAACCTAAAAACTCTTTACCATTCATCAGTTTAGCAACATCAGCAATTTTAATCATTTTAGCTCTAAGATCTGCAATCCAATCACCTTGCTTTGTTTTTAACTCTTTTGCTATTTGTTGCCCTAGTCTTCTCCCCACTAGTCCCAAGTGAACTTCTAAAATTTGTCCGATATTCATACGACTTGGTACACCAAGAGGATTAAGAACGATATCAACTGTTTCACCATTTTCTAAATATGGCATGTCCATTTCTGGTACAATATTTGAAACGATACCTTTGTTACCATGACGACCCGCCATCTTATCACCGACTTTTAACTTTCTCTTTGTAGCGATATAAACTTTTACCATTTTTGTCACGCCACTTGGTAAAATATCATCTTTTTCAAGTATAGAAAGTTTTTCATCATGTTCAAGACGTAATCGCTTTTTTTCATCTTGAAAATATGTTTTTAAATTTGTATATTTATCTTGCGTTTCTTGATCAAAACATTTAACAACACTATTAAGCGCAAATCTGTTAATTTTATCAAATTCTTCTTCCTCTATTGAACTTCCAACATCAAAAGATTTTCCATTAACTTCGCAACCCTTCATAAGTTTCGCTTTTGATAGAAGAGAATTGATTTGTAATAATTCTTCTCTATCTATCATCAATAGCTTATCATGATGATCTCTATCTAGGATTTCTTTTTCTGCCTCAAAAGCTTCTATAGATCTTGGATCTCTGTCATATCCTTTTTTTGTAAAGATTTTTACATCTATAACAATACCTTCTTTTGACTGCGGACAATAGAGAGATTTATTTACAACGTGACCGGCTTTCTCACCAAAAATTGCACGAAGAAGTCTCTCTTCAGGCGTTGGTTTAACTTCACCTTTGGGAGAGACCTTACCAACAAGTATCATACCTGGTTTTACATACGTACCGATTTTAACAATTCCGCTATCATCTAAATGAAACAGACTCTCTTCTTTGACATTTGGAATATCTTTTGTAATCTCTTCAGAACCATCTTTTAATTCTCTAGCTTCAACTTCGCTTTCATATACATGAAGTGAAGTAAATGTGTCATCACGTATTAACCTTTCATTTACAACAATAGCATCCTCGTAGTTATAACCATTCCACGGCATAAAGGCAACAAGAATATTTTTACCAATTGAAATCTCACCTTGATCCATACTTGGACCATCAGCGATAACTTGACCAGCTTCAACCCTCTGCCCTATTTTTACGATTGGTCGTTGTGAAAATGATGTATTTTGGTTCGTACGCATATTTTTATGTAACCAATAATGGTCTATAAAAGCACCATTTTCATCTTCACCTAAAATATAAATGTTCTTCGAATCTGCTTTTTCAATAACACCGCCTCTTTTAGCTTTGATAGCCTCCCATGCGTCCCGCGCAATAATACTTTCAATACCTGTACCAACATAAGGTGCATCAGTCCAGATCAATGGTACTGCCTGACGTTGCATATTTGACCCCATCAAGGCACGGTTGGCATCATCGTGTTCCAAAAAGGGAATCAATGATGCAGCAACACCCATGACCATCGCTGATGAAAGATCAATTAAATCTATCTTCTCTTTTTCAATCAACTTAATTTCGCCGTTGATTCTTGCTTCAACAATCGGCTCTGCTATTTCATTGTTATCATTAAGAAGCGTTGAAGCCGGAGCCATTACCACATCTTCTTCTTGCGTTGCAGTAAGATAAATGACTTCATCTGTTACTTTGCCATCAATAACTTTGCGATAAGGAGCTTCAACAAAACCTAAATCATTTACCTTCGCATAACTTGCAAGTGTATTAATCAAACCAATATTTTGACCTTCCGGAGTTTCAACAGGACAAATTCTACCATAATGAGTAGGATGAACATCACGAACTTCAAATCCAGCTCTCTCTTTTACAAGACCACCTTCACCAAGTGCTGAAAGTCTTCTTTTGTGTGTTACTTCACTAAGCGGATTTGTCTGATCCATAAATTGTGAAAGTTGTCCACTGGTAAAAAATTCTAAAATCGTATTGGTAATCATTTTAGAATTTACTAAATCATGAGGCATCAATTCATCGATGCTTCCACTGAGTGTTGTAAATTTGTCACGTATAGATTTTTGCATTTTAACCAAACCGTTATGCAATTCACCAGCAAGCAATTCACCAATAGCTCTGATTCTTCTGTTTCCTAAGTGATCTCTATCATCAATATGACCTTCACCATTTTTAACTTTGAT
>JALULO010000295.1 GCA_027056215.1 Campylobacterales bacterium
CAGGCATCATACTGGATGCAACACGATGTGCACAATATGTACATTTGTCTGCCGTATTACTCTCCGGATCCATATAAATAGCACCATATGGACAAGCTATGATACAACCAGCACAACCGATACATCTATCTCTGTCTATATTTACTATTCCATTTTCCAAATAATGCAATGCAGATACCGGGCAAATACGCTCACACGGTGCACTCTCACAATGATTACATCTTAATGGTGTAAATGTTCTTGAGGTATCAGGATATAATCCTTGATCCACATACTTAACGCGAAGTCTCCACGAGCTGATTGGTACTTCGTTTTCAACCTTACATGAAACCTCACAAGCTTTACAGCCCATACAAAGATCAAGGTCCACTAAAAAGCCTAACTTCATAAGTCCTCCTTATAAATATTATCACTAAGATAATAAAAAATTATGTATAACGCATATATTATAGCTCAACACAGTATAAACGAAACTTATAGAATAAAAAAAATTATAAAAATATTTCCAATATGTTCTACTTTTACGCACTAATTTTTAGTAAAGGTGTATGACTTTTATAAATATCAAATATTAAAGATTATCATCATTTCGTATCAGATTGCTTGATTTTGGAAATATAGTGAAGTTTCATATCCATCTCAAAACTTTCATTTGTAGGATATTCATAACCAAATACATCCTTCCATAAGGTATGATTTTCCATACAAAGATAGAAAAAAACATCTTTATGCCAAGGTTTTAGGGCATTGTATGCAAATGTGAACATCTCTTTTTTAAGTGAAAGGGGGTAGGAAAGTTTGCCTGCTGCTTCTTGTAAGGGCATTTGTAGAATTTTTGTCTGAAAATCTCTTTGACGTATTTTTTTGATAACAGGTTTTATAAATGTCAATGTTCCAAAAGAGACTAAGGCTACACGTTTGGGATCAAAAGTATCTATAAGTTGTTGAAATATGTCAAGATATGCTTTTTGGTAATCTTTAAAATAAATAATTGGATGAAAATGAAATCCAACAAGATATCCCTTATCTGCAATCTTTTTGGCTGCGATGATGCGCTCTTGTAAAGAAGCGGTTAAATGTTCTTCATGATCGATGATAGTCTGGGGATTAAGAGACCATGTGAATAAAAGATTTTTGGGTAAATCCTCTTTTTCTAAAAAATAACTCACATTGTCTGATTTTGTTTTAAACTCTAACATGACATTTGGGTATTTGTGTGCAAAATCTACAAGATGGTCAAGTACACCAAAACGATTTCCCCACATCAAGGAGTCTGAAGCTTGCCCCGTGCCGATGTGATAAAACTCATCTTTGTTTAATACGATGTTATCAAGCTTCTCTTTTAAGGAAGTGTCAAAGGTGATTTTACCATCATTGTAAAAAGATTGGATAGAGCAGTAGCTACAATCAAAACCACAACTCTCCACAGCATCAAGGGTTAAAAGATTGCAACATCTGGTTTTAGGGGAAGCCACAGGGCAGAGACCAAAACCGAGATTTTCTTTCTCTTGGGATATAAGTTTGATTTTTGGTGCTTTTATCTTTTGTTTTGAAAGTTCTGTATAGTCGTTTGCTTCACTTTGGTAAGCTTGGTGTAAGGCTTTTAAGTCATGTAAAAGAGCTTGTTTTTTCTGTTTTGGTGGTTTGTTTTGATATCTTTCACTATCCCAATGTTGTGTGATAGAGCCTTTTGACCACATTTGAAAATCAATCGCTATATCTATGAGTTGTTTGATCTCTTGATGTGAAAAACGATGGAGCAGTGCTTCTTGTCGGATGAAATCTTGTTCACTTTGTGAAAGTTTGTGAAAAAGTGTATTTTCTATATTTTTGGTAAATTTGGTGTGATACTCTGCTTGTTTCATTTTTGTAGTTTTACAACCTTTGCTTCATAAGGATCAAGTGTGATGCTAAAGTGGTTCTTTTTCACATTTGTTATGTCCTTATGTGAAAAATAGTCTTTAAGTGTAATAGGTGCATATGTAAGGTTTTGCAATGTGAATATCCCTGTTTGCCTGTTTCCACTCGGGTTAGATATGATCATATATGCTTCGTTGTGTAACGTTCTACTTCCAAAAATAAGTTGGAGGTTATCGCAAGTTGCCTTCCAGCTTGTGTGGTGATTGGTTCTGATGAGGGGTAAAAGTAACTGTATCTCATGGGCGATAGAGGGTAACTGTTTTACAATAGGACGCTTTTCTATCTTTCCAGCACTTCCACCATCTCTCCAAAATCCAACACCTTTTGCCCCTTTTGCAAGAGCAGCATATAAAATAGCCCGAAAGTTTTTGCCAACACCTCTGTTGATCTGAGCAATCGCGACAGGTTGTGTTTGATGAGGTGTCGTGTCAAGCATCTCAAACGATTCTATGATCGGTGTTTCATATCCATCTTGTGCGACATAAGTACCGGTAAGATCTACATAGTTATTATATTTTCGTGCCATTCCATACGCACCATTTAACATATAAATAGGATGAGTATGATTGTCTTCCTGTCGTACGATATCAACTGTTTGTGTGAAGCTCCTTTTTAAGTGATAAAATTCATTGTCTATATAATAGAAAAGAAGATCATGTGTTAAGCCCTCACTTTTAATCTTTTGTAATGTTTTATGAAGATGGGCTATCTTTTTCTTTGGATCTTGTGGAATCCAATCCTCTCCAACGGGAACAATGTACTGTACGATTTGCATCATGGAGTAGAGTCCCGCTTCTTTGGCTTTTTTGATAGAAGAAGCATTGCTTGCCCACATGTTGATATTGAATCCCATTTTTTTGTAATCAGACCAGTTTTTTCGATCATTGTCGGCGTATATACCTATGGGGAAGAAGGGTTTAAATGTGCCATTTGTTTTGATCTCTATATTGCCCAGTTTATCCACCCTTGTAACCGAACCATCAAAAGATTTTTTCTCTATATTTTTGTCTGATGTATGTATGCCGGGTGTAAAGTGAATATCATCAATCCATATAGGCGCGTTGATACTTCTTTTGGGCAACATGAGAATTTTGATTTGAAAATATTTAATCGCATCGTTTTTAGGTATCTTAATAGCGACATAATTTTCTTCCCATATCCCTTTTTGCGAATTGGCACACATCGTACCGTCTGAGTTGTTGATCACGCCATTTTCACCTGAAAATGCACCAAAGACTTCGAGTGAAGGAGGTGGCCAAGATAGTGTCTTGGATTTAAAAGAGAGTGTATATGTTTGTCCTGCTTTTATGGGAATCCTGATATCAGAAATCATGCGATCACACATAACCCAACTCTCACCAGATTTGCTGAGTTTCACCGAGCCACTTCCTTGTGTAGCGGAAACAGTTGGGTCAAATTTTGCACCAGCATCTAAAGAGTAGTTATCTGCATTTTTAAAATCTTCATGATAAGGAAGTGCGGTTTTGTTTTCACTCTTATGGAAACAGCCAGAAAGAAAAAAAGGTACGACAAAGATAAAAAGATATTTTCGCATAATGAAACCTGATGTATGATGTAGTATTATTATACACAAAAAATGAAGGATTTTCACATGAAAATAGTGATTTTAGATAAAGATACACTAGGAAACGATATCGATTTGCATTGTTTTGAAAGATTTGGTGAAGTTTTGATATATCCTTTTACAAAACCAGAAGATACACTTAAGCGTGTAAAAGATGCTCAAATCGTGATTACCAATAAAGTTGTGATAGATGCAAAGATCATGCAAAAAAGCGAGATCAAACTTATATGTGTGGCAGCCACAGGGATGAACAATATCGACCTTGAATCAGCTAAACAAAAAGATATCATCGTAAAAAATGTGGCAGGATACTCTACGCCTTCTGTCGTGCAGACGACTTTTGCTATGGCACTCTCTTTGATTGGCAAGTTGTCGTACTTAGATCAATATACCAAAAGTGATGAAGGTTGGGTGAAAAGTGAAATCTTTACAGATCTTGAAAATCCCTATTTTGAGCTTGAGGCCAAGAGCTGGGGGATCATCGGATTGGGTGCGATTGGTAAAAAAGTGGCTCATGTTGCAGAAGCATTTGGTGCTAGTGTAGTCTATTATTCTACAAGTGGACGTAACAGAGATGAAGATTTTCAAAGAACCTCACTTGATGATCTTTTAAGCAGTTGTGATGTCATCAGTATCCACGCTCCGTTAAATGAACAAACACGAGATTTGATCAATCAAAATAACTTAAAACTTTTAAAAAAGGATGCCATCTTGCTAAATCTAGGTAGAGGTGGTATAATCAATGAAAAGGATTTGGCAGATTTTATCGATAAAAGCCATATTCAAGTTGGGCTTGATGTTCTTGAACACGAGCCGATCGGAGAAGATAATCCTTTGAGATATGTTCAGGCAAAAGAGAGACTTTTGATGACACCCCATATCGCGTGGGCAAGTAAAGAGTCAAGAGTTCGGTTGGTGGAGGGGATCTGCCAAAATATCAAAACATTCATAGGAGAAGAAATATGAAACAAATGATATCAAATATGATCATAGTTGTAGGACTTACACTTATAACAGGTGGTTGTGCAGATAAAGCATTGCCACAAAGTAGAGTAGGGAGTATCAGTGACTCCTATACAGGCACGGTTAAAGCAGTCGAGGCTGTAAAAGTTAGAGGTGATGGTACATGGACTTCGATGCTTGGTATGGTCGCAGGTGGAGTACTTGGTCATCAGATAGGTGGAGGCAGTGGTAAAGATTTGGCTACGATGGGTGGTGCTATGGCAGGTGCAGTAGGTGGTGCTGAAGCAGATGTACGAGATGCACAACGGATCACTATAGAGTTTGATAGTGGTAAAACGATCACGACAGTGTTACCGATAGACGCAAACAATCCAAACCACTACCAACCTGGGGATCGCGTAACTGTGTTTATAACAAATGGCAAAGTCACTGAAATACGCTAACCCCAAACACTTCATAGCGGGTGGAGTACTCGCTTTTGGAGTGTCAACAATTTTTCTGCTTTCTCAAAATATAAGTCTTAAAAAGGCTTTTTTTGGTTTTTTTTACTTTCTCGTTACGCCCTTTTTAGCCCTTCCTCATTTTCCCATTGGTTTGATCATCATAGGTATATTGTTTTTGCTTTTTAGAAGAGTATCAAGCTGCATGCGTCCACACCTTCGCTGGATAGCATATGGGCTTTTATGGTTACACTGGGTTGCGTTTGGATTTTATTGTAGTAGTTTTGTGGTAAATTTCTATTAAGCAAAATAAACTTGAGTTTATCAAAAAGAACTATCAAGAACAGATAACTGCGCTTGAATTTTTTTTAAAGATGCCTTTCCTAAAATAGTTCCAAAAGATGTCATAAAATTCGGTGGTAGGGTATCTATCGTTTGGTCGATGCCTATGATTGGGTTTTAACAACATGCTAGATGTTTGTTGCCAACTTATCTACCTCTTTTTTTGAAAGCCCTGTTAATTTAACAATCATCTCTATGTCCATATTTTGTTCTAACATAGCTTTTGCAATAGTTATTTTTGCATCTTTTGAACCTTCAACAACTCCTTGTTTTTTACCTTTTTCAATTCCTTTCTCCTCACCTTTTTGCAACCCATCTTTATAAAGGGGATCTCGCTCTTTTTCTATGATAAATGGCATGGCTAACTCCTGTTGTTGTTTTTTCTTATATAGTTCGTTTATATCTGGTCTAAGTCTCAAAAGATAAAAAAGTTTTCGTAAATAATCTTCTCTTTTTTTATTATCAAGATTTAAAAGCTTTTCATTTAGTTTCCTAAAAAGTTTATCCATGTCTTTGATATTACAGAGTATGGCGATAATATTATCTGTTATATCATCACTCTCTATAAGTTTTGAACAATCGAACTCTCTTATATCTTTTACTTCATAATTATATCGTAAATTTTTTTCTTTTATTTTAGATTTTATTTTGATGTTTCTATCACCTATATAAAGTACCATCTGCTGAGGAAATTCATCATAGTTTTCATAGATTAAAGATGCATATTTTAGCATTCTACGAGGCATGATGGTGTCATTTATAGATTGGATTTCCAGATGAAAAAGTGTGTCATCTTCTAGTCTTGTTAGCAAATCAACTCTTCGCTCTTCTACTTTTGGAAAGCTTGTCTCTAAAACTTCTTTTATTTCTTTGTTTACAAGTAGTTTTATAAGAGTTTTTGGAACATTTTGGAAAAGTTCTCGCAGGGTTCTATCGTAGACAAATGAGTTTTTTTGTTTGGGCATGTGATACTCCTAAGTTGGGTTAGGAGTATTTTAATGTAAAATTTAGTTTACTTTTTATTTTATTTCATTTTGAAATATTTTTATTCAAGAACTAAAACAACATGATTTCCTCAAAGGGTGGATAGAAGAAATGAATGTCAAATATTTTTTATATGCGAGTTACATTATTTTCTACGTGTATTTTGTCTCATAGAGATAATAAACTGATACGCCAAGTATCCAAATATCAGTTTCATTATCAATGACACAAAGGTTATTTCCGAAGAAGTTGCAGGGTAGATAACTTTTGCAAAAGTATTTAATAAATCTACTGGATTATTGAAAAAATATAAAAGTGTATAAATGATGAATATCAAACTATATATTCTAAGAATTTTATCAAATTCATTTTTATAAGAAGCAAAAATACATACAATTAACAAAGTAGCTAGGACAAGAAAACTCTTCTCCCCATCATTCTGAGAGTATTCAATTAATACACATAAAAAGCCAAATATTATCATCCAAAATAAAACCTGTATCCAGTTTGTAGCATAGTCTGACACATATTTAAACAGAGTCAAATTGAAAAAATCCCGATTTGAAAAAAATGATTTTATACTTCCTCCAAATTTTTGTGCAATTTCTTCACGCCACAGATCCATTTCTATACGATAATACTTATTTGATTCAATGATATTATGCTGGCTTTCGAAGGTATCTTTTATAATTCGGGCACTTTCTCTGGTGGCAATAGCGTCAGTTCTTGTTATATCACTTGAATATTTTTTAAGTTCTAAAAAATTTTTATTTTCAAAATCAATATTATCCAGGATTATTTTGTAAAGTCTGGCATTTTTAAAAGAGATATTTCTTCCTTGTGCAAAAGAAAAATCAGTCTCATATAGCATTGCATCATTAAATTCAATTCTCTTGTCGACCTCTATATTTTTAAATGTACCAAAATCTCGTATATGAATTGCGTTAAAATTAGCTACATCACTAAATATTACATCTGTAAATCTTGTTTCACCTTGAAATTCACTATTTTCAAAACTTACTGTACTGAAAAATTTTGATTGATAAAATGTTACATATTTTTTGAAAGTAGTTCCATCAAAATATGCACATTGCTTAAATTTAACAAACTTAAAAGAAATTTTGCCATCAAAAATAGAATCCTGAAAATCAACATCTTTCATAAAGTAAGAATTATCAAAAGATATAAATTGTGAATTTGTATCTTTTTGGTCATTTTTATTGTGTATTTTAGAGTTTTGAAAAGCACAATTTTCGTTACACTGAACATTGCTAAATATTAAATTGTTTTCAAATATTACACTTGAAAAATCTACATCTTGCTTAAACGTTGCATGAGAAAAATCTACGATCTTTATAAATTTAATCGATGAAAAATCAGCTGAACAATAAAAAACCGATTTTCTAAATATATACTCTTTTGAAAAAGATGTCCTAATCAAACTAAAAGCAATTTTCAAAAATTGTACATACGAAAAATCAACTTTTTGAATCTTATTATTTTTTTCTGCATAATTTACGATTTTTTCTTCATCTTCTTCTTTCTCCTCTTCGCACTCTTCCGATTTTTTAGGTGCCATCAACCACTCATATTCATCTTGCGTAATAAACTGATCCTTTACTAACTTAGATAAAAATTTATTTTCCAATAAACTTCTCCCTGAGTTCTGCCAAAGTACCATTTTGTTTAAAATTTGTAATAATTTCATTGAGCAATTTCAAAAATGCTTTATCTCCTTTTCGAACACCGATGGTATAGTCGCTTTTGACAGGTAAAACTGAAAGATGCAAACCGGAATGCGCTTTCTGAAAATGCTCCAATATCTCTTTGTCCGACGTAATGGCATCAACGGTGCCTTTTAACAAAGCATCATACATTTCATGATAGTTCTTATAAGGTATTTTTGTATGACCTTTGAGATATGTTTCAGACATCGATCCTCTCAGATAGCCTACTTTTTGCGGGATAGCTTCACCTCTGTATAAAATAGCAACATTGGTCGTAAAATAAGGAACCGTAAAATCTATCAATTTTTTACGTTCTTGCGTAACTGTATAGGTCGCAATAACCATATCTACTTTATGATCCAAAAGCTTCTGTTCCTGTTGCTGGGATAGACCTTTTTGTAAAAAACATCGAGTTTCCCGACAGAAAGTTTTAGACGTATTTGTTCTATAATTTGTTTGGAAAGTACCATGTCGAAACCAGAGATACGCTTCTTTTCAAGATAGCCAAATGGTGGAGTATCGTATTTGATACCGATACGTAATTTGTGCTCATTTTTGATTTGACCGATTGTATCTGCCTGCACTGTCAAAAAGAGTAGGAGTGTCAATATAAATATCTTCATTCTGAATCCTTAAAAATCTGCTTTTTGATGATCGTTTTCTATCAATTTGAATGCGCCATCATTGAATATGAATTTCTTAATCACCTCTTTACCATCAAGTGTTATAAACGACAAACTTCGCTGTTTGTCGCTATTTTTGAGTCTGAGAGAGAACAGATACTTTTCTTCGCCTGTATCTGGATTGCTTTTTTGTTTAAATTGTATCTCCTTTTTTCCTTTGTATTTGATAAATTTTAGCGTATCTGCTGTTGTCAACATAAAGTGTACATCACTGAGTTTGCCCTCGGTAGTTACTGATGCTGTCAATATATATTGACTATCTGCACTTTGCAGTTTTGGTAATTCATCCAGTTTGATACCTTTGTATTCTTTAGGATATAGTATTACTTTGGTTAGTTTATCGATTTTGACAAACTCGCCTGCGTCGATAACGGTATCACCGGCAATCAGATCATCTACGAGTTTTCCTGTGCAAAATTGAGGGTTAAGATAATTAGCTGTGGTTGGATCGAATTTCGAATTTTTTAATGTATTCAAATTTGTTAGATTTACTTCCTTATATCTCAGATCAATTGGCTCCGTTTTAACTGGTATGCTGTGTGAGATCTCACTTTGAAAGTAATTCTCAAATTTATCATAATCTGTTATTGAAATTATTTCCGCTTTATTCCAACCATTGTAAAGTTCTTTTACACTTTTAAAATAATTGTCTTTAAGTGATATAGTCATATATGGATTGTTTCTAATAGTAGATATAATACCTATATGTATGTCTATTAGTCGGTTATTCACTATTATCATACGAGAGTCACCTCCATAAATACCTACTCCAGCCTTTTCAAGAATATTATCCATTATTTCAGAATAAGAGTTATCAGAGACTAATATGTCTCCTTGATTCATATTTAAGAATCTATTTTTAGCGATAACTGCTTTTGAAGATTCCTTAACACGGATACCATAAATCCCATCTGTAATTTTATTATTAGAGATTTCTGCCATAGAAAAGCTACCAATATCTAATACTGAAAAAAAGTTTGAAAACGTATTGTTTACTATTGTAAAATGGCTCTTGTCCATAATATTTAAGAAGTTCGATGTTAGTGGTTTTACACTAGTAAAACGACTGTTATGAATTAAACCATGGGATTTCTCAGCTCCAATTATCGTTTCATTTTCCGTTGAAAAATTAGAATCGGTAACTTCAACATTTGAATTAGAGAAATAAAGCGATGCATTCTTACCTTGATGTTTTTCAAATTTACACTTTTTTATCAAAAGTGTACTCTTTATCGCATATATGAGATTTATTTCGTCCATTTGTTTAGTTGTGATGTATGCAATATAAATATTTTTACTATCACTAATATAGATACCGCCACTTTTTTTGTCTTTTGATGTAATTTGTCCATCCATTAATGCAATATCTGATGAATCTTTTATTGTAACAGTTCCTGTATCATCTGTATTGACAAGGGAGATATTTTTAATTCTCATAACATTACACTGACTGAGTGTCAATTTGTTTAATGTGAGCATAACATTTGTAGCGTCAATTCGAATATTGCTCTTCTTTTCCAATGTCAGCGTATCAAACTTAAAGTTACCTGTTCGCCACTCAACAAGTGTGTTATCTGGCATTTTTTCCAACAAATCTTTGATCTCGTTAGAAGGCATATCTGGTGTAATAACTAACAGATTTTTAAGTTCGATCTCTTTAGCATAAATTGAAGCTGTAAAAAACATCAATAAAAATAAATAGTTTATTTTCATAATATTCCTTTTAATGGTTTTGCGCATAGTGTTTCAATTCCTGCGGATAGGAGCGATTTATCAAAATTAACTTTTTAAGCTGTTCGTATTTTTGAACATCTTTTTCTTTATATAGTGCAAGATAGACTTTTAGCTTGTAATCGCTGTCTTCGAATGTATTGTTTTGCAAAAGTTTCAGAAGATCATCGTAATAGCCCTGGTTGTACAAGTATCTACCTGCTTCTTTGAGTAAAAGCTCGTTGTGATATGTTTCTATTTTTGTAAATAAGTCATCTTTGGAATTGAAGTTTTTATTTGCCAGGTAATTGTCTCTTCTTTTTTTCTCTGCTTCTGCAAGAAGTGCTGCCGATGCTTCTGTATTTAACATACTATCGACTTCCTGAGCCCTACGATAGGCACCTTCAAAATCATTTTGCTTCTCTTTTTGCCTGATCTGTTTTTTATAAAGTGCCAAAAGTGCATTGGCAAAAAAGTTATCTCTGTCGTATGGCTTGACAATAAAATAGGACGCATTGACAACCGGTAGTACACCGGGGTCCTTTTCCGCTCTTGCAATGATCTGACGATAAGTCTGTTTCATTTTTTCGATGTACTCAGGTGCTGTTTGTGCAGTGTAGATCTCGACAAGTGATATAAGATAGTACATTGAGATAATCGGCTTCAGAGTAGTTTTGTCGATATTGAGACTCGTTTCAAAATCATGATAAGCGTTGTTGAGATGATCATGAATTTGTGTGTCATAATAGGTAGAAAGTTCATCCAGACCTGTTTGAAGTATGCCGTTTTTGATATTGGCAATCTCTTCGGCGTTTTTATCGACTTTTTCTTTTACTTGTACCATGCTCTCGCCAAGTTGTATGATCTTTTGGTCGATATTTGCCAAAGTACCGTATAGGTTCACTATTTTTTTAGTGTTGGTTTCAATTTGTTCACCCAGTATTTCCTGCTCTTTGGTAAGTCTTTCATCAAGGGCAAGTATATAGTTTCTGTTCTCAGATATGTTTGATACATTGGTTTTGATTTGTTCACCATTTTTTCTAGTTGTCTCTTCGAAATTATCAAACTTGCTTTCTGTTCGTATTTCATCAGCTATAAAAGCGATAGAACCTATAACAGGAAGGCTTTTGACGATACCTTTCATAGTCCCTTTGGTAGTAATATTTTGGAGGAAAGGGAGTTGCTTCAAAAAACTGGTAATACCTTTAGTGCTTTTTGGAGTTGAGGATTTAAAAAGAAGTTTTCTGGACATAAAATGTCTTTTTGCCAATATACGTGCTTTTCTGATGCTTTGAGCTATTTTTTGTTCATATCCTGTTTTTGGATGCCGTATATCGATAACTTGTCCATCTATTTTATAGGCATTTCTTCCGGAAAGGGTGGTTGTTTTGATGTTTTTAGTATTTGTTGGGATGATGTCTTTGACATGAAAAAGATATTTTCCATTGCCCACAGGTTTGATATTCCAAAGACGTGCACGGTAGATATCTTGTTCGATATATTTGCGTATCTGTAGATACTCTTTAAGTGTCTTTTCATTACCCGTCTGGCGTGCTTTCTTTATGAGGCTATCTATTTTATGCTGCATCCATTGTTTTGACATCTGTTTCGAGCCATCGCGTACTTTACCAAGTTTTGATGTGTTGTACTTACTTTCAACAAACAATACTTGTTTCACGACACCATTGCTTTTTTTGATATAGAGTCCGTCGATACCGTTTACACCCACTTCGCCCGCCCGTTTCGACCAACCACTATTTTTAAAATAGTCATCCATAATCATTTCTGCGACATCGCCGTTAAATTTTTTTGAACCTGCTTCTGTATTAAATAAAAGATTATCCGGTAATGTATCACTAAAGGCTAAAAGAGTAAGCTGAGTTAGAGAGAACAATAATAGTATTTTAACAAGCATTGCAGAAGAGGAGATTTTCATGAAGTATCCTTTAATTTATTGTAGCAAAAACTAATTTAATATTATAATTATAAATTAAACTTCTCTTTTTAGTGTACTATGCGGGAAGGACAACTTTATGTCTGGTTTTTTGTTTTAAATTAAATATAGAGTGGGTGTTATAGTCATTTGATACCACATATCTTATAAAAAAGATTTTTTCAAAAAGAGAATTAAGTCTCAAACATTTTTCAAAACCCACTTTACTTTTTGATAAAATACAAAAGTGCTCTATGAGTCTGTCGGACTCACCATTTCCACACTCCTAGGTTGTTTTTTTAAAATTGGTATAGCCTATATCTATAATTCATGATGATATTTAAAATTGTTAAGCTAACATGTTCTTTTAACATATAGGGGAAAATATGGCATATGATATTTTGATCATTGGAAGTGGTGGAGCGGGGCTTAGTGCTGCACTTAGGGCAAAAGATGAAAATGCAAATGTGCTTGTGGTGAGTGAGGGGTATCCAACCCGTTCACAAACGTGTATGGCACAAGGTGGGATCAACGCTGCATTGGGGAATGTGGGTGAAGATTCTGTTACTTCGCATATCAAAGATACACTTAAAGCATCAGGTGGTATAGCATCACAAAAGATGATAGTGCAGTTGTGTAGTGATGCACCAAAAAGTGTAAAGTGGTTGGAGAGTATCGGTGTTCCTTTTAGTAGAACGTCTGATCAAAAGATCGCACAACGTAGACTCGGGGGTGCTTCTGGAAAACGTGCTTGTTATTCACAAGATTATACGGGGTTAAAGATTTTACATACCCTTTATGACCAAGCACTTAAATCACAAATAGCATTTTTACATGAACATTTTTTGCTTGATTTATCGGTCGTAGACAATCAAGTAAATGGTGCAATCTTTTACAACATACGCAATGGTGAAATAGTAAGCATATCAGCGAAAAGTGTGATTATGGCAACGGGTGGTTATAGTGCTATTTATCATGGTTATACAACTAATACCAATCAATCCACTGGAGATGGACAAGCTGTAGCATTTAGAGCGGGTGCAAAGTTGTCGGATATGGAGTTTATGCAATTTCATCCAACGGGGTTAAAGGGATCGGGTATTTTGATTTCTGAGAGTGCCAGAGGAGCTGGTGGCAAACTTCTCAATTCAAAGGGTGAACAGTTTGTAGATGAACTAAAACCTCGCGATGAGGTTAGTCGAGCGATGTGGGTTCAGATGCAAAAGGGTGAAGAACTCTTTTTAGATATTCGCCACCTTGGTGAAGCTTTTATAGATGAAAATATACCGCAAGAGAGAAAATTGTGCCTTACATATGCGGGTATTGATCCCGTATATGAACTGATATCTGTTGTGCCAGTGGCTCACTATAGCATGGGTGGTATTTGGGTGGATGAAAATCTTAAAAGTAGTATCGAAGGTTTATTTGCAGTGGGTGAGTGTGCCAATGCTCATGTTCACGGATCAAATAGGCTTGGTGGCAATTCTCTTTTAGAGATTATCTCTTTTGGACGAAAAGCAGGAGAGAGTGCTTTTTCCTATGCAAAAAGCAAAGAGCCTATTGAAGTTTCATCTGATATAACAAAGAAAAACAGAGCTTTTATAGATACGATCTTAGCCTCAGAGAATAGTGTAGATTTTTATAGCAAAAGAACTTTTTTAGGCGAGCTTTTTTATAAAAATGCGGGCATCATCAAAGAAGAAATGCTTTTGAAAGAAGTACTTAAAGCAGTGCAAAAAAATCATCAAAAACTAGACCAAATGGGCGTTGTTGATCATGGTAACATGTACAATACCAATCTCATAGAGCGTATCAAATTTGGAAACATGCTTACCCTTTCAGAGGTGATGTTACACAGTGCTATAGATCGTAAAGAGAGTAGGGGTGCACACTATCGCAAAGGGTATCCTGATCGTTTGGAAGCGTATGAAAAAGAGAGTATTGCTATTTTAAAAAATGGTAAAACCCAGATCACTTTTCAAAAGGATTTTTCATGAAAATCACCGTACAAAGATTTTGTATACATAGAAAACCAAATGCAGTTATGGCAGCGTATGAAGTACCTTTGGAAGCGTGTACACTTCTTGAGGCACTCTATTATATCAAAGAAAAAGTTGATCCTACACTAACCTTTAACAGCGGATGCCGTAGTGAAGTGTGTGGTAGTTGTGCGATGCGGGTTAACGGTAGAGAAAAGTTAGCGTGTGGGTATATGCTTCAAGAGGGTGATGTGATTGAGCCTTTGTCAAAAAGCGAGGTTTTAAAGGACTTGGTTGTCGATCACCAAAAATCACACGAAACTATGCAAAAAGTGAAAAGTTGGCTCGATAAACCTTCTTTAAAATCAGATATGACTATCGATGATGAAAAACGTATAGAAAAGCAAACAGATTGTATCTTGTGTTCAAGTTGTTATAGTGCTTGTCCGGTTTTAGAAGTAGATGATATGTTTTTAGGACCTTTCTCGCTTACTAGAGCATACCGCTATGTGAGTGATGTCAGATGTGAAGATGAAAAAAGCCACATCGATGCGGTGCAACAAAAAGGTGTGTGGGATTGTACACTTTGTGGTGAATGTACCGCCGTATGTCCACAGGGAATTGATCCCAAAAATGATATAATGATGTTACGAAGTAAAAGTGTACAACACGGATATACCGATCCAAGCTTTGCCAATGGTGGCGATGATATGTTTGGTGGTGGATTTGATCCGGGATTTTAGGAGGAAAAATGGCAAAAGAACATAGTTTTGATATCACAGCAGAGTTTGACAAACAAGAGCTTAAAAACGCGATTGATCAGGCACACAGAGAGATTAGCAATCGTTATGACTTTAAAGGTTTACCAGCAGAGATCGACTATAGCGAAAAAGCAAAATCGATCACACTTATAAGCTCAACAGACAATAAAGTCGAAGCGATGAAAGATATCGTGATCTCTAAAATCATCAAAAGAGGGATCTCTTCAAAAGCGGTTCATGAGCATTCTCGTGAACAAGTAGGCGGAAACAAAACAAAACTTGTTTTGGCTATTCGCGATGTGATTTCCAGTGATGATGCAAAAAAGATAGTCAAAGAGATTAAAGGACTTAAACTGAAAGTTCAAGCCCAAATTCGTGGAGAAGAAGTGAGAGTTACAGGTAAGTCTATCGGTGATTTACAGTCTTGTATATCCGCTATTCGTGCCAAAGATCTCGATATACCGCTTAACTTTGCCAATCTAAAATAGCTATGAGATTTGTACCAGAAGATAAACTACCCATTGAAAATACACCAAAAATGCAAGGGTTTAAGTGTAAAACATTGGCTTTTTTGTTCTTTTTTGGGTTGAGTTTTTTACCATTGGTTGTGGCATTGTATGTCTGGTATGAATACGATTGGATGATAGCCATAGGAATAGGACTATTTTTATATTTGGTAACAGCGATTGTTGCTAGTAAACTTAGACTCTCTTCCGTCCCAGTTGACCAAAGAGAGAGAAACCTCTCCTCTATGGATATCGCAAAGTGGTATGTGAAATACCACTTTTGCTATTGAATAAAGTTACAAAAACTTTGAAATTTTTATTTATAAGATTATATTGGAAGGACTCTGATACTTTCGTCTAGTTTCTCTTTAAGTGTTGCTTCTATGGCATAAAGCGTACCTGTAGAGCTACTTGCACAACCACTACATGCACCAAGATATCGGATATAAACATCAATATAGCCACCATTTTCTTTGATATCAAGCACTTCCATGTTCCCACCGTCCATGATGAGCATTTGACGGATGTTTTCATCAAGTGCTTCTTCAACTTTTTTCAGCTTTTGTACCAATGTCATTTGTGCGAATGGAACTTCTTCACCTATACCTGCTGCTGAATCGGCTGCAGATTTTATTTTTTCAGCTTCCATTTCACCACGAACTTCTGCAAGTATATCAACTAGATAGTATTCTCTCTCTTCATGTCCTCCTGGTTTGATACATGATTTACAAAATGCACCGGCTTTTGTATAGTCGGTGATCTCTTCAACTGTTTTGAGATCATTTAGTTTTATCACCTCACGAAGTGTACCAAGGCTTACACGGGCACATTCACATACGATCACTTCTGATTCAAAGCTCTCCATGTCTACACCCTTATACTCTGCTGCTGCTTTTTTGATAACATCATATGCCATCACAGAACAGTGCATCTTTTGTGGTGGTACTGCCGGTGTATCTGGATTGTCACGCATCGCTGCTTCAACATCTATGTTGGTAATCTTTACTGCCTCATCGACTGTTTTACCGATGGTAAGTTCTGCCATAACATCTGAACTTGCTATAGCTGTACCACAGCCAAAACTTTTAAATTTTGCATCGATGATTTTGTCATTTTTTTCATCTACTACCCAGTAAAGACGTACTGCATCTCCACAACTCTCTGCACCAAAATCAGCGACAATCAATTTGCCACCTTTTTGTTCTGCTTCCTCTTCTGTTATCTCACCCATATGGCGAGGATTATTCATGCGGTCTTGAACATTTTGGCTATATTCATCCCAAATTGATCCACCGATTAGACTATCAAATCCCATATTTTTTCCTTATTTTTCTTTTTTATAATGCACTTTTATGACTTTTAGGTGTATAAGCGTATGAGCTTGAAATACCTCTAAGTCTTTGTATGGCTTTTTTAACTACGCCGATTGTATACTCTATCTCTTCTCTCGTGGTGTATCGACTCAGTGAAAAACGAATCGCCGTATGCGCTAAATCTTCAGCCGCTCCGATGGCTTCCATCACAGGGTTTGATTCCAAATCTTCACTCGCACATGCACTTCCTGTACTCGCTGCGATACCGGCTTGGTTAAGATCCCAAAGCATCGCTTCACCTTCCACCCCTCTAAAACTGATCAAGATTGTATTGGATACACGTTTTTCTCTTGGCGTGACAACAAAGGTATCTTTGATGGTGAGAAGTTCATCTTCTAGCATATCTCTGAGTTCTTTCACATCATGCATCTCAAAATCCAAAGAGTCTACACTTTGTTCCATTGCTTTTCCCATGCCGATGATACCCGGTACGTTTAAAGTACCGCTTCTGTGACCACCCATCTGTGAGCCACCATGAAAAAGTGGTGTAAGCTCTTTCCCTTGTTTGATGTAAAGACCGCCTATACCTTTTGGTCCATGGAACTTGTGTGCTGAAAAGGTAAGATAGTCAATATTTAGCTCTTTAACATTGACAGGTACTTTGCCGATTGCTTGCACTGCATCGGTATGAAAGAGCGCACCGTGTTCTTTACAAATTTCGCCAATCTCTTCTACTGGAAATATTGCACCTGTTTCATTGTTTACCCACATGACAGAGACGAGGGCTGTTTTAGAGGTGATATTGTCTCTGAGTGTTTGTGCATCTATGATGCCTTCGCTATTGATAGGAAGATAAGTAACTTTTACCCCTAGTGATTCTAAATGCTTTGCTGCTGCGATAACAGAAGGGTGTTCAACTTCTGATACGATGATATGATCCTTGCGACCACTCACGATATAATCAAAATAGATACTTTTAAATACCCAGTTGTTACTTTCCGTTGCACATGATGTGATAACGACACTATCTTGTTTGGGTACATTTAAACCTGCATAAATCTTTTCTAGTGCGATTTTAAGGAATGGATGTGTTTCACTTCCAAACTCATGTAGTGAATTTGGATTACCATACATTTGGCAG
>JALULO010000296.1 GCA_027056215.1 Campylobacterales bacterium
ACTCACTTGTGGATATGATGGACAAGATGCTCAAAGCATTTAAGGCAAATGACGACATGGTAAAACTTGCAAAAGATGTTTTTGATGCCTTGGATAAGCAGATGAAAGGATTGAGCCTCTACGCTTAATAGGTGGGTGTTGCACCTTCTGATCGTAATAACTCTTGTAAGATATTGTGGTTATTTTTTTCTGCCCATGGTATGAGTTTGATATCTCTTCTTTTAAGGCGTTTCCCATGAAATATATCGAAATATTTCTCCTCTTTTTGAGCATTTTCTTCTAGTTCTATGAGTAGCCTTTGATCATCTGTTTGTTTGTATTCCCAGCTTCTTTTGGGGTGGTTGTGTGTGAAGTTTTTGACGATACCATCTGATTTTTGCATAAGCAGGTACCAGTTGCCGTTGGCATCTTGATTATATCCATAGTATTCGGGACTGTGATCAAAGTCATCGGCATCTGCAATGTACTTGTAGATGTTGAGGTTTTCATTTTTGTGTAGGATACGATGGTAGATCGTAAACTTTTCATGTTTGTCTGTTTTGAGTTGATAACCGATAGATTCAGTGCCGAGTATAGAGATAAAGGCGTGATTGTAGGGTTTTTGCTCTAGTAGTTGATAACAGTGTATATGAAAGTTACATGCTTTGTCTTTGGTGACTTCTAGTATGTATGTTTGTAGATTATCCATGTTTTGGAGATGATAACGAGCGATAGTAGCTGCATCGGTATGTTTGATATTATCCATATGGAGACAGATAAAGTGTTCATGTATGTGGTCGATACGAAGTTGCAGCGTGTGTCTTTGTTGATTTGCTAAGTTCAATGGATCAAACATAATCTATCCCTCTTTATTTATTGTAACTGTTTTAGCAAACACTGTGCCAAATATATGCTTTTGTTACTTTATGTAATAAAAAAAGTTGCACAAAAAGATCCAAATTTAAACAAAGATTTTGAAAGTTTTGATACTATTAGATCATTATTTTAAGATTAGAATAAAAACTTGACAAAACACACGATTTTTCGTATAAAATGCTAATAAAATTGTCTATTTTACGTGATATTAAATATATAATGATACAATTACAGTATATTTCATGAGTTATAGATTATGTAACATTTAGATATATGTATATAGTATAACTATTTATGTGCGGTTTAACATATATTTGTTACTATGTGCACATGGAATCTAAAGACTTGTTTAATATTTTACATAATGCTGTAGAGGCGCAGTTTTATGGTAAAAAAATCAGCCAAAAAGAGATGGCTGAACGACTAGGTATATCAATGCGAACCTATCAGGACTGGAGGCTTGGCAACTCACAACCGCAAGCTGCATCGGCTATCTTTAAGATGCTTGCCCAACTTGATGAGGATGATTTGATACATACGGTGAGAAAGATTTCAAAAGGATTACAAGATGACAAAGCTAACGGACATGGAAAGAGAAGCGCTTGATAGTTTATTTATGAGATTACCAACACATAGAGAGGGTTTGTTTGTCAAGATCAAACGGATTTTAAGACGCTATTTATAGCCCTGAATCATCTCATGTTCTTTAAAAAACAACATGAGAAAACCTCTATTTTTATACACCCCTATTTACAGTCAATCATATTTTTTCTTTACAGCTGATGTTTTCAAATATTTTCTAACGTAGAATTTTTGGTAGTCTATGATGCCTTTAGTTGTATAGACTAAACTTTATTTAGTAAAAAAATTAAATAACCCCTTGACAAAGAGAGACTAAAGTTGTATAATTACGTCAAAATATTGAAAGATTTACCGATTTAGGTATGTTTCATATATTTTGGAAGGAGATTTTATGAGCGAAGAAGAAAAAAAAGAAACGCTAGAAGAGTCTACCCAAGCTCAAGAAGAACAAGAGCAAGAGGAAGTATCAAACAGCGAAGAAGAATGTATCGCTGAACTTGACGCAAAAGTTGCTGAGCTTGAAGATTTGAGACTAAGAGATTTAGCAGAGTTTGAAAATATTAAAAAACGTGTTGAAAAAGAGAAACATCAAGCTATCGCATATGCACATGAACAGTTTGCACGTGATTTGCTAGCAGTGATCGATTCACTTGACAATGCACAAGCAAGTATGAGTGAGACTGAAAGTAGTGATGAAGCACTTGAAAACATCAAAGAGGGTATCAACCTGACGATGGATCAGTTTAAAAAAGTATTTGAAAAACACGGCATCGAATTGGTAGATCATGAAAGTGGTTTTGATCCGCATTTTCATGAAGCTGTGATGCGTGTAGATAGTGAGGAACATAACGAAGGTGACATCGTTCAAGTGTTTCAAAAAGGTTATAAAATCAAAGACAGAGTATTAAGACCAGCGATGGTTTCAATCTCAAACTAATAAATATAATATAAAGCAAAAGAAGGAGCTATAAATGTCAAAAGTAATTGGTATAGATTTAGGAACAACAAACTCTTGTGTCGCAGTATACGAGAGAGGGGAGAGTAAAGTCGTCCCAAATAAAGAGGGTAAAAATACAACACCATCTATCGTAGCGTTTACAGATAAAGGTGAAGTACTGATTGGTGATCCTGCAAAAAGACAGATGGTAACCAATCCTGAAAAAACGATCTACTCTATCAAAAGAATCATGGGATTGATGTGTAACGAAAGTGCAGCAGAAGAAGCGAAAAAGAGACTTCCTTATCATGTGATTGATAGAAATGGTGCGTGTGCTATCGAAGTTGATGGTAAAACATATACACCACAAGAAGTTTCTGCAAAAGTATTGACAAAACTAAAAGAAGATGCGGAAGCGTATGTTGGCGGTAAAGTTACAGATGTTGTTATCACCGTACCTGCATATTTTAACGATAGTCAAAGAAAAGCAACACAAGAAGCCGGTACAATCGCGGGATTAAATGTTGTAAGAATTATCAACGAACCAACAGCAGCAGCACTTGCGTATGGTTTGGATAAAAAAGAAGCAGAGCAGATTGTTGTTTATGATCTTGGTGGTGGTACATTTGATGTTACTGTACTTGAAACTGGTGACAATGTTGTAGAAGTTCTTGCAACAGGTGGTAATGCGTTTTTAGGTGGTGATGATTTTGATAACAGACTTATTGATTGGTTAACTGGGGAGTTTAAAAATGACAGTGGCATCGACCTTTCAGGCGATGTTATGGCATTGCAACGTCTTAAAGAAGCAGCTGAAAATGCTAAAAAAGAGCTTTCTTCTGCAACTGAGACAGAGATCAACTTACCGTTTATCACAGCAGATGCAAGTGGTCCAAAACACTTGGTGAAAAAACTCACACGTGCAAAATTTGAATCTTTGATCGATGATCTTGTAGAAGAGACTATCACAAAAATCAAAGAAGTGATGAAAGACGCGGGTGTATCAACAAGTGAAATCAAAGAAGTTGTGATGGTTGGTGGTTCTACTCGTGTGCCATTGGTTCAAGAGAGAGTAAAAGCATACTTTGGAAAAGAGCTTAACAAGTCTGTAAATCCAGATGAAGTTGTTGCGATTGGTGCAGCTATCCAGGGTGCGGTTATCAAAGGTGATGTAAAAGATGTATTGCTTCTTGATGTTACTCCGTTGAGTCTTGGTATCGAAACACTGGGTGGTGTGACGACAAAAGTTATCGAAAAAGGTACAACGATTCCTGTAAAAAAATCACAAACATTCTCAACTGCGGAAGATAATCAACCAGCGGTTACGATTCATGTTGTACAAGGTGAGCGTGAGTTTGCCAAAGATAACAAGTCACTCGGACAGTTTAATCTTGAAGGTATTCCACCTGCACCAAGAGGTGTACCACAAATTGAAGTTACATTTGACATCGATGCAAATGGTGTATTAACTGTTTCTGCACAAGATAAAGCGAGTGGTAAACAGCAAGAGATCAAAGTTACTGGTTCATCAGGACTTAGTGAAGCAGAGATCGAGAAAATGGTACAAGATGCTGAAGCACATAAAGCAGACGATGAGAAGAGAAAAGAACTTGTTGAAGCAAAAAATCAAGCTGACGCACTTGTCCATCAAACTGAAAAGTCCTTAACAGATATGGCTGATAAAATCGATGCAGATGAAAAAACAAAGATTCAAGGTCTCGTCGATGAGTTAAAAGAGTTACTTAAAGATGACAATGTGACCAAAGAGCAGATTGATGAAAAAGTCAAAGCATTGACAGAAGCCAGTCATAAACTAGCCGAAGAAGCTTATAAGCAAGAACAAGGTGGTGCACAAGGTGCATCTGAAGGTGCAAGCCAAGCTAAAAAAGATGACGATGATGTTATCGATGCTGAAGTAGAGTAAATAACTTCCAATTACTACAAGAGTTAGAGAACTTCTCTAACTCTTGTGTAAATAATGCTACAAATTTCAGGATGATACTTTTGCATTATACGCACCCTTTTGATCCAATCCTTTTTTCAGATACAAAAATTCTTATTTTAGGAACTTTTCCTAGTCTTGATTCATTTAAATATGATTTTTATTATGCACACAAACGCAATCAGTTTTGGAAAATTTTATCTTCGATATATAACATGCCTGTAGAAACGATAGAAAATAAAGTAGCACTTTTACGTACGCATAAGATCGGACTTTGGGATATAGTAGCTTCATGTGAGCGTACAAACTCCAGTGATACAAATCTTAAAAATTGTATTTTACAAGATATTCCAACCCTTTTGAAGAACTATCCTTCTATCGAGATGATTGCATTTACAGGTCAAAAAGCTGCTAAACTTTATGCCAAAGAGTATGCAGGATTATCGGTGACTACAGTAGTATTGCCATCACCTTCACCAGCATATGCAAAACTCTCTTTTGAAAAAAAAAGAGCTAGATATGCAGAGGTAATATAAAGATCAATAAGACTGCTTTTGGGTGCTTTGTACTACTTTCTGAGAAATAATACTTAGGTTTTTTGCGACACTATTAGTTTTGTTTGCGATTTGGTGGTTTTCTATTTGTGCTGTTTGAAGTGCATTGATTGAACCTGTGATTTGTGTGATAGAATCATTTTGTTGATAGATAGAATCTGAGACGATTTTTATCAGTCCGACCATATGTT
>JALULO010000297.1 GCA_027056215.1 Campylobacterales bacterium
CCCTTGAGCCTATCCATCTCTTCTTTGATCTTTTTACCCATCGCACGTCTAACAACATCCGCACCACCGAGACTAAAACCACCGATTGTCTGTACGATCTGCATAACCTGTTCTTGATAAACAATCACCCCATAAGTTGGTTTTAGGATTGGTTCTAGTTCAGGAAACATATACGTTATTTGGGCTCGTCCATGTTTTCTTTCGATAAAATCATCCAGCATACCTGATTCCATCGGACCTGGTCGATAGAGTGCCAAGACCGCGATAATATCTTCAAAGTTTGTCGGTTTGAGTCTTTCGTTTAGTGATTGCATACCGTCTGATTCAATCTGAAATAGACCAACTGTTGCACCACTTTGAATCAACTTATAAATCTCAGGATCATCAAAATCTACTTCAGTAAAGTTGATATCTACTTGATGTTTCTTTTTTACCAATTTAAGTGCATCATCGATCACAGTAAGTGTTTTAAGTCCTAAAAAGTCAAACTTGATCAAATCCACATCTTCAAGATACTTTAGTGAATACTGTGTCACCAGATGATCTTCACCAGATGGTCTGTATAGCGGCGCTTTATGCCATAACTCCTCATTGCTCATGACAACACCGGCTGCGTGCATGCCGGAGTTTCGATTCAGTCCTTCAAGTGCAAGTGCAAAATCCCAAACTCTTTTTGCCTGTGCATTAGAGTTGATCAGTTCTTTTATCTTTGGCTCTTTTGCAAAAGCATCTTCGAGTGTGATACCCAACTCATCTGGAATCAACTTTGCCATCTTATCTGCTTCAGCATAAGGCATCGCCATCACTCTGGCAACATCACGCAAAACTCCCTTTGCCAAAAGTTTACCAAAGGTGATTACCTGTGCGACATTGTATCGTCCATACTTTTGCACAACATAGTCTATAGATTCCCCACGTCTTTTTTGACAAAAGTCAATATCGATATCGGGCATACTTACACGCTCAGGATTTAGAAATCTCTCAAAAAGTAAGTTATACTTCATCGGATCGATATCGGTGATTTCCAAACTAAAAGCAACCAAGCTACCCGCTGCAGAACCACGTCCGGGACCTACCGGTATACCCTTTTGTTTTGCATCACGAATAAAATCCCAAACAATAAGCATATATCCAGGAAACTTCATGGAGTTGATGATATCCATCTCAAAATCCAAACGCTCTACGTACTCTTGATGACGCTCAGGAGGTACGATCTTTAACCTTTTTTCTAATCCCTCTTTACACTTGTAAACAAAATAATCTGTATCATTGTCAAAATCCAAGCCTTCCGCTCTGGCATATTCTTGTACAAATTTAAAATTTGGTGGTGTTGGATCTCCTAGTTTGATTTCTAGATTACACTTATCTACAATTTCTTGCGTATTTTCAATCGCATCTGGCATATCTGCAAAAAGTTCAGCCATCTCTTCTGGACTTTTAACAAAAAACTCATGTACGCTATGGCGTAAACGTTTGGGATCATCAAACTCTTTATTCATAGCGATGCACATAAAAGCTTCATGTGCCTCGGCATACTGTTGTTCAAGATAGTGTGTATCATTTGTAGCGATAAGTTTGATACCTGTTTCAAGAGAAAGTTGTAAAAGTGGTTCATCGATATAGTGTTGATCAGTTATACCATGACGCATAATCTCAAGATAAAAATCATCACCAAAGATATCTTTATACTCTAAGGCTACCTCTTTTGCTCTTTCATATCCCTCTGCACCATTTTTTACATTTCTTTCACTGTTAAGATTGAGATGCCAGTTGACTTCACCTTGTAAGCAAGCTGACGAACAAATAAGTCCTTCACTATGATCTCTTAATAATTTTTTGTTAATACGAGGATAATAATAAAATCCATGGATATAACTCTGGGAACTTAAGTACATAAGGTTTTGATAACCTACTTCATTTTTGGCATACAAACACAAGTGAAACCGTTGTCTTGTAGTTCTGTCACCTATATCATCTTGATTGTGGATATACGCTTCCATCCCAATGATAGGTTTAATCCCCTCACTTCGCATCGTTTTATAAAAATCTATCGCACCAAACATATTGCCATGATCGGTGATAGCAACCGAATCCATGCCCAGTTTTTTTACTTTTTTTGCAAGTAATTTGATTTTATTTGCACCATCAAGTAAAGAGTATTCAGTATGTAAATGTAGATGCGTAAATTTGACGTCACTCATAAAAAACCTTTTGTATTATATTAAAAAATCATACAAGATTATCTCTTGATATTTGATTTTTTTTAAAATTAGTCGATTATAGACATTATCTCTTAAGCGAGATTCTGAAATATTTTATGATTATTTGGGAGAAGCGTATATGTTTAGCAGATTGATGGGTGGCAGTAGTGATAAAGAACAAATCATGCAGGATATTTTTGAAGGTTTTGCCTTACCTATATTTTATAAAAATAATCAAAATAAAATCCTCACAAATAAAGCATTTAATGAATTTACAGGCACACGTCGTCAAAAAATATTACAAATATTGCTAGAACTTAACACCCAAAATCATAATAAATTTGAAATCAAACTTGAAAATGATATCGGCAAAGTGATTGACACCATTACTTACATTTCGTGTATGGATGAGCAAAGTGATGAAAAGATGGGTGTTATCCTAGATATCAGTGAAAAAAACCGAGCAAAAGAGACTATGCAACTCTTAAAAGAGCGTTATGAACTTGCAACAAATGGTTCAAATGAAGGATTATGGGACTGGAATATCAAAGAAGATAACGCATTTTTTTCGACACGTTTCAAAGAAATTTTAGGTATCAATCATATACCAGTTAAAGATAGTATCAAAACATGGATTGACCGAATTTATCCTGAAGACAAAATCAAAGTAGTCCATGCCCTTGAAAACCATATCAATCTTAAAAACCCTATATTTCATAGTGAACATCGTGTTATGATTGGTGATCAAATCAAGTGGGTACAGATAAAAGGTAAAGTAGCTAAAGATAAAGAGGGAAAACCCCAAAGAGTTGTCGGTTTTTTGACAGATATTTCAGATATCAAAGAAGCACAACTTGCGCTTAAAAACTCAGAAGAACAGTTTAAACTTTTTATGAAAAACCTTCCTGCCGGTGCATTTATCAAAGACGAGCATCATAATATTCTCTTTTCCAACCAATACCTCAATGATTTTTTTGGATTAGATACGTTGGTTAATAGAAATATCAAAGAGTTACTACCGCCTAAAGACTACGAAAGTATCACAAAAAAAACAGATCTCATTTTAGAAAAAGGTATCGATATTTCTGAAGAAATTCTTATCGATAAAGCGGGTAATGAAAAATATTTTCAAGCGCATAGATTTATGATTTATAAAGATAACAAAAAATTGATTGCAGGTATTTTTTCAGATATCACAGATCAAAAAAGCACCCAACAAAAACTCAATATCCTGGCACATTATGACTTATTGACAAACTTACCAAATCGTGCTATGTTTCATGATACTTTAGCAAAAAAACTTTCAAAATCAAAAAGAAATAAAACCAAATTTGCACTGATGTTTATAGATTTAGACAATTTTAAAATGATCAATGATACCTTAGGTCATGATTATGGTGATCTTTTGTTAATCGAAGTTGCGAAACGTCTAACAGCCATTCTACGTGAGGAAGACCTCGTTTCCAGACTTGGAGGAGATGAGTTTACTGTTATACTCGATGATATCAAAGATACCTCTTATCCTTCTATCGTAGCACAAAAAATCATCGACTCTCTTTCTCAACCTATCAAGCTTGATGATGAGATGGGATATATTGGAGCGAGTGTGGGTATCGCTATCTATCCAGATGATGCTACAGATAAAGAAAATCTTGTCAAAAATGCAGATATGGCTATGTATGCAGCAAAACATGGTGGGAAAAATATTTACCAATATTTTACAGAAGACATGAATGCTGATGCGAAAGAAAGACTTGAACTATCAAATGATTTAAGAAAAGCAGTACAAAACAATGAACTAAAACTTTACTATCAACCCGTTATAGATACGGTTTCTAATAAACTTGCAGTATGTGAAGCCCTTGTACGCTGGGAGCATCCAAAATATGGCATTATCACACCCGACAACTTTATCAAACTTGCCGAAGAAGGTGGTTATATGGCAAAGATTGGAAAGTGGATCATGCACCGTGCCTGTGAACAATTAAAAATAATGCAAAAAGCGGGTCTTGATACAAAAATAGCAATTAATATTTCTAGTAAACAACTCACACAAAATCATCTTGAACATACTTTAAAGACGATTGTCAAAGAGACAGGAGTTGATCCAAAATATCTCGAACTTGAAGTTACAGAGAGTTTTTTAATGGAAAACATCACCCAAGTTGAGATAGCCCTTAACAACCTTAAAAAGATTGGTATCAATACAGCTATTGATGATTTCGGAACAGGATACTCTTCACTTTCCAGACTCAAAAAACTACCAATTTCTAAACTAAAAATCGATAAATCTTTTATCAGTGATATACCAAATGATAAAGATGATATGCAAATCGCATCCACCATCATTGCTTTAGCGCAACAACTCAATTTAGAAGTTGTTGCAGAAGGCGTAGAAACAAAGGCTCAAGTCGATTTTCTTAAGTCTCATGGGTGTACTTTAATGCAAGGATATTACTTTAGTGAAGCTATTTCAGAGAAAAATTTCAATGCATATATCGCAAAATAATTTAACAATAATTCTAAATTATTTTGTGTAGGTCATTAGCACTAAACATCCACTGTTCAAGTGCTTTTTCATCTTTGTTTTCTATCATCTCTTTTGCTCTTTGTAACTCATCTTGAAAACTCTTAATTGCATCCAATACATTTTCTGAATTTTGAATAAAAATATCTGTCCACATATGAGGTGAACTTTTCGCGATACGGCTCATATCTCTAAATCCACCCGCTGCCAATGCTAAAATACTTTTAGGATCTTCTTGATGCATAACACTATTTGCAAGTGCAAAACTAATCGCGTGTGGCATATGCGA